>CAYQYJ010000042.1:9051-12002 GCA_964421605.1 uncultured Ardenticatenaceae bacterium
GCCTGGATGATTTTGTAATAACCGGTGCAGCGACAGAGATTGCCGGCAAACGCCTGTTCAATTTGCGTTTGCGTGGGGTGGGGCTGCTCTGCCAGCAGTTTCACCCCCGACATGATGAAGCCGGGGATGCAGTAGCCGCACTGCACGGCGCCGCTGCGGATAAACGCCTCTTGCAGCGGATGCAGGCCATCGGCGGCAGCCAGACCCTCGACGGTGACAATGTGCGCCTGGTGGGCGCGGGGCGCGGGCACCAGGCAGGACATGACGGCTACGCCATCCAGGAAAACGGTGCAGGCGCCGCATTCCCCCTCGCCGCACCCTTCTTTTGTGCCCGTCAACAACCCCTCGTCTCGCAGCCAATGCAGCAATGTTTTGCCGCAGCCAGGGGCGGCAACGAGGCGACCATTGACCGTAGCCGTGATGGGCGTGTGCGCCTCATGCGCCGCGGCATAGGCTGCGCCTGTGGGGAAAATGCCGTCACTATCTCCCCACAACATGGCGGGCTGCGCGGGCCAGTTGGCTCGCTCTTGCCCGTCGCGCAAGGCGGCTAACGCGCGCCGCACCATTACGGCAATCATATGCGTGCGGTAGACTGCCGGCCCGCGCACATCGTCAATGGGCTGCGGCAGGCTGGCGGCCAGCGCAGCCGCGTGTTCGATGACGGCATCGGTCAGACGCTTGCCCACCAGAAAGGCTTCGGCAGCCGGCGAGTTGATAATGGTGGGCGCCACGCTGCCCTGCGTCAGGCGGGCGGCGCGCACCATCTCCCCGTCAAACTCTAGCAGCGCCGTCAGATGCACCACGGAGATGGCTTGCGCCTGGCGCAAACCGAGCTTGACGAAAACGCCGCGGCTGGCGGCGGAAAGGGCGGGAAAGTGGATGTCTACCACCATTTCGTCGCGGCGCATAACGGTGCGGCGCACGCCCTGATAGAAATCGCGCAGCGGAACGGTGCGTTCACCAGCGGCAGAAGCGAGCCGCACGCTGGCGTCCAGGGCCATCAAGGGAGAGATGGTGTCGTTGGCGGGGCTGGCGGTGATGATGTTGCCGGCAACCGTGGCCCGATTGCGAATTTGCGGCGCACCCACTTCCCAACATGCCTGCGCCAGCGGCAAAGCCCGCTGCTGCATCAAGGGAGAAGCCACCACCTGGTTGTGCGTGACCAATGGCCCCAGGTGAATCTGGTCGGCGTCATCCAACCAGATGCGGTTCAGGTCTGGGATGCGCGTGATGTCAATCAATACATCCAGGTCAGGGCGCTGGCCCCGTTCTATTTCCAGCAGCAGGTCTGTGCCGCCGGCAATCAAACGCGCGCGCGCGCCATGCGCCGCCAGCAGCGTCAGCGCGTCTGGCAGCGTGGCGGGCGTCAAATAATGGTTAATCACGGTGGGAGTGTGGTAAGTTAACAGGCTCATTGCACTCTCTTATGAGCGGGGGCGCATCGCCAGGAGTGAAAGCTCATACCTCATACCTCGACATGCGCTTTCCTGTGCCGCCGCGCCGCAGCATAATGATTTCAGCCAGGATGCTGACGGCGATTTCTTCGGGCGTTTCCGCGTTTAGTTCCAGCCCGATGGGCGAATGCAGACGGCTTAGCGCTTCTTCGGCGACGCCGTCAGCCAGCAGCAGGCGTTTTGTCTCGGCCCAGCGGCGGCGGCTACCAATGACGCCGATGTAGGCCGCGGGCGAAGCCAACAGCCTGGGTAAAATAAGCCGGTCTACTTCGACGTTGCGCGTCACAGCAGCCACGTAAGTCTGTTCAGTGATAGGGAATTGGGCTAAAGCATCGTCAATGCTGCCGTGTAAGTAGACGTCTGCCTCTGGCGCCTGTTCTGGCGCAGCATAGTCGGGCCTGTCGTCATAGAGGGCGACGCGGTAGCCCAACCAGTTCCCCAGGCGAACCAGGGCGCGCCCCACATGCCCCGCGCCCAGCACCAGCAAGGCGGCGGGTGGGGCGTAGGGTTCCAGAAAGATTTTCACCTGGCCGCCGCAAACGCCCGGATCGCCGCGCTGCGGGTCAACCAGGTTATAGGTGAGCAGGTGCGTTTGCCGGGACGCCAGCAGTGGCAGGGCAGCGGCAATGACTTGCGCCTCCATTTCGCCGCCGCCAACGCTGCCCAGGGTGCGCCCATTGCTGTAAATGAGCATCTTACTGCCGGCATGTCGCGGCACAGATCCCTGTTCCTGCACGATGGTCGCCAGCGCCACTGCTTCGCCCGCCGCCAGCGCCGCATTTAAGGCTTGTATGATAGCGTGGGAGTCGGGTGGGGTGTTCATGGATGCGGAATCAAAAGGGCGGGTTTCGTTGGGCGCGCCAGGTTGTCTTGTCGCGCAACTTCTTCTGGAAGTCGAACTCCTTCCACCTGCCCAGGCCAGTCTGGCGCACTATTGCGGCGCGGGCGCGGTTTCGGGCGTGCCCTGAATGCACCAGCCGGCTACCCAGCCGCTCTGCTGCCGTTCAGCCACAAATACTTGATAAAACAATACGTCCAGGCCTGCGCCCGTAGATAGCTGCACTGCCGGCATAGCCTGCACGCTCTGGATTTGCACGCTGGTATCCACCGGAACAGCCAGCGTATGAGTGAGCGTGGCGGGGAACTGCCCATTGAGCAGGACAACCTGACCGCCGCCGGCGACCTCGCCGCATTGCGCCTGGTTGGCGCAGGTTTGGTCACAAACCAGTACGGCTACGCCCGCCAGCCGGGCCGTGTCGCCTCGCGTCTGGGCGCTTCCTCTTCCCCCCAAACAGGCCGTCAGCAGCAGCAAAACGATAGTGAGCAGCGCCGCGACCTGTAAACAGGTTGGCTTGAATCTGGCGACAACCCCCTGCTGGGGCGTGAGCGGCGGGGCAAACGGGTGCAAAGCGTCCTCTAGGTGAAAACAGGAAGGCGAAAGCTGGTCAGGATGTGGCCCGCTTCCGGTTTATGTAGAGACAGTTTAGCAAAAGCGGG
>CAYQYJ010000042.1:12102-15574 GCA_964421605.1 uncultured Ardenticatenaceae bacterium
AGGGCCTCCATGTTGGCGTATGCGACAATCTCTGCCGGCACATCCGCCAGCGTCATCTCCGCCTCCGCCAGAATCTGCCCATCCAGACGTTGCACTTCCCCCACAGCTTTGCCCAATCGCCCCCGTAGCCGCACAATCCGCCCCACCAGTTGCAGCGGCGTTTGCGTCGGCACGGGATGGCGATATTTGACTGCCAGCGTCACCGAGAACATAAAGCGGTGGTGATCGCCAATCATAGCTACCCGCCCCACCGCTTCATCCAACATGGCGGCGACAATGCCGCCATGCACGATGCCTGGATACCCCTGGTACAATTCCGGCACGGCGTATGCGGCGCGCACCTCGTTTTGCCCGTTGTCATAAAAGGTCATGTAGAGGCCGCGCGGATTTTGCCGGCCGCAGATAAAACAGTCATTGGAGTTCGGCTGCTTGCGCCACGTGGCCAGGTCAAAATGTGTCATAGAGCGTTGCATAGCGGCGCGCCGCCCAAATTTTAGAAGTTCAACTTCTCCGAAGAAGTTGAACTTCTAATTGGGAATGAGCCCCAATTGGCGGCCCGTGACCGCCAGAATGTCCAGGGCGCGATCGAGCTGGCGTTCGGTGTGCGTTGCCATGTAGCTGGTGCGCAGCAGCGACCGCCCCGGCGGGACTGCTGGCGTACGCACCGGGTTGGTGTAGAGGCCGCGCTCATACAGCAGTTTCCAGGTCAGGAAGGTGGGATCGTTTTGACCGATGATGATGGGGATGATGGGGGTTTGGGTATAACCCGTGTTGAAGCCTAATTCCACCAGACCGTGCAACATCTTATGCCCATTGGCCCACAGCCGCTCTACGTGTTCTGGTTCGTTTTCCATAATGTCCAGCGCAGTCAGGGCAGCCATGACATTGGCTGCCGGCAAACTGGCGCTAAAAATCAGGGAGCGCGCATTATGCTTGATAAAGGTTATCACCTCAGCGTCGCCAGCGACAAACCCGCCAATGGAGGCAAACGATTTGCTGAACGTGCCCATAATCAGGTCTACCTGGCGCGTCAAGCCAAAATGGGCGGCAGTGCCGCGCCCTTTGCCCAGCACGCCCAACGAGTGGGCATCGTCCACATAGATGCGCGCGCCATGTCGCTGGCAGATAGGCGCAATTTGATCCAGCGGGGCAATGTCCCCTTCCATGCTGTAGACGCCATCCACCACCACAAGTTTGCCGGCATCCCCTGGAATCCGGCTCAAAACCATTTCCAGATGATTGACGTCATTGTGGCGGAACCGCTTGATCTGCCCTTCGCCCAGGCGGCAGCCATCCACAATGCTGGCATGGCTGGCTTTGTCAATAATCACATAATCATTCGGGCCAATCAGGCAGGAGATAGCCCCTAGATTGGCTTGCATCCCTGTGCTGAAAACCAGAGCCGCTTCTTTGCCCACAAAAGCCGCCAGCCGCTCTTCCAACTCCATGTGCAGCCGCAGCGTGCCGTTCAGAAAACGGGAACCCGTGCAGCTTGTGCCGTATTCATCAATCGCCTTGCGCGCCGCTTCTCGCACGCGCGGGTGCGTCGTCAGTCCCAGATAATTGTTGGAGCCGATCATAATAATGCGGCGACCGTTGACCGTCACTTCTGTGCCATCCGTCCCATCCAGCGGTAAGAAGTAAGGGTAAAGATTGCTGGCCTTGGCTTGCTGCACGGCGGTCATAATCTCTGCGCTTGTACATTTGTTGAAAATATCCATCATTCCTCCCAACGCCAAAAAATTTGGTGCATTGTATGTTCTGGGTACGTGCAAGTCAAGCCAATGCTCATCCACACACTTTACCGTAGGGCGGGTTGCCAACCCGCCCTCTTTCCAATGCGGGGCAGGTCAGACCTTATCCTGATACCATCCCGGCGATGCCCTTTTCACGTCCATCCATCGCCAGAGCAAAGGATGAGGTTTGCTTTTTAATGAAAACCCCCAACAAGCCCAATAGTCACAGACCAAATGGATCGCCGGCTTCCAGCCGGTCTCTTGCCAGCCAGGATGCTGGCGTTCCACCTTTCCTCCGCGTTTTATGTAGGGGCGTATTGCATACGCCCTTATTTTTCGAAGGGAACGCCATGAGCGTGGCGCGCCATACCTGCCCCTTCGGTTAACTCAGGGCGGGCTCTGAGCTTGCCGAAGGGATGGATGAAAATCTATAGCGCAAACTGTTAGGTGTTTAGTTAAACTTTACATAATCGCTGTTGTACAAGTTTGCGCGGACAAACTAACAGTTTGTCCAACATTTTTCTGCGCGCCCTCTGCGTCTCCGCGTAAAGCTGTTTTCGGGGGATGGGTGTCCGCCCCGCCGCAGGCGGGGCGGACACCCACCACGACTAAGCGCTGCCAGCGCTACTTCTATCGCAGGAATAGAGGAAATTATTCAGGATTACGCAGATTGGTTTATAAGCAGGACAGGCCGCTTTTCTGACCACTCTTCACTCACCTCTTCACAAAAGCCAGCGGCGGATGGCGTCCTGGGTGCTGTGGAAGGCGAGTTCGGGGAGTTCGGCGGCGGCAAAGAAGGCGGCGGCGGCGGCGTCATCCCCTGCCCGCAGTTCGCCGCCCGTGACGTGACCCTGGTAGAGAATAAAAACGGAAGCGCCCCCCTGCCCGGTGGGTGGGTTGAAATAGACGTCCAGCAGGGAATCTATCGCCACGTGCAGCCCCGTCTCTTCCCATACTTCGCGGATGGCTGTTTGCTGCGGGTCTTCGTCGCGGTCCAGGAAACCTGCCGGCAAACTCCACTTCCCCCGTTCTGGCTGCATGGCTCGTCGCACCAGCAGCACCCGCGCTTCGTGCCGCACCAGGATGCCTACTCCCACCTTGGGGTCGGTGAAATAGATAAAACCGCACTGCGAGCAAACGCGGCGCGGTTTATCCATGATCGGACGTGTTTCCAGAGGGGCGGCGCAGCGGGGACAGTAAGCGTATTCGAGTGGGGCGCTCACCGGCTGTGGGCTGGCGCTCATAGCCGCCGCCGCGCCCGCCATGTCGCCAGGGCCAGCCCCAACACCACTGCCCCCAGAAATATCTCCGTGATCAGGAAGATTGTGCGGCTGGATAGCGGCAGCGCCGGCTGCGGCGCGACCTGCGGCGCGATAGTTTGCTCTGGCGCAGCTGCGCCAGCAGGCGCGCCTGTGGTAGCTGGCGCGGCGGCAATGGCGGTTGGCGGCGATGTCGTCGCCGTTGCCGGCAGCGTCGCGCTGCTCGTTGGCGCTGGCGACGGCGCGCTTTCCAGAGTAGGGAGCGCCGCCGTAGCCGTTTCTGTCAAGATACGGGCCATGCCCAGGCTGTTTCCCGTATCGTCGGCGGTCGCGCTCTCCATCTCCCCCGGCGGCGGCGCGGCTTCACCGGCGGCGTCTATCTCCGCCGCTTCGCTTTCTTCGGCGGTCATCATCGCTTCCTCTGTCGCCACAACTTCTGGCTCTGCTAACAACATCTCAGCCGCCGGCTGCTCAGCC
>CAYQYJ010000042.1:15674-16781 GCA_964421605.1 uncultured Ardenticatenaceae bacterium
CCTGCAGATCGGCGTCGCGGGTCAGCGCCTGCTCAAACTGTTGTTGGGCGCGTGCCGGCAGCGCCCGATCCACATAAGCGCTGATTAACTCCGCCTGCCTGTCCGCTTTCGATTTTGTCAGATGGTGAATGATGTTCCGCATGATCTTGAATGTCCAGCCCTGCTGCGCTTGAGCCTATGCTGGCGCGTTTGTCGGCGCTCTTGTTATGTACTCTCAAGACGATAATCGGCGGGCAATAGTTCCCGTACTTGCTGCAAACAGTCGCGCAGGCGGCTGCGGGCGCGGCTGAGGCGAGATTTAACTGTGCCTAGCGAAGTGGACATAATGTCCGCGATCTCCTGGTAGTCGTACCCCTCCACGTCGCACAACACCGTCACAATGCGCTGCTCATCCGGCAGCGCCTCCAGGCAGCGCTCGATCTCCGACACCAACTCCCGCTGCTGCTGCCACGCTTCTGGGCCTGGATCGTCGCTGCGCATAAAGGCAAAGGAGTTTGATTCTTCAGTCAGTTCGTCCAGCGAGGATTGCGGGCGACGCTTATGACGCCGTAGTTCATCATAACATTGATTGGTGACAATGCGCATCAGCCACGCCTTGAAGCTGCCCCCGCGAAAACGCTGCAGCGCCTTGTAAGCCGAGATGAACGCCTCCTGAGTGGCATCCTCGGCGGCGGCCGGATCGGTCATAATGCGGTAAGCTACGTTGTACACCGCATCTTGATATTGCACCACCAGCCGGTTAAAAGCAGTGATGTCCCCCTTTTGGGCGCGCTCAATCAGTTGGTCTTCGTCCATTCGTTGACAGAAAATTAGCCTTGTTTTATACTTGGGCGTTATAGATCAGGCGGCCCGCCGGGCCGCCAATCGGGCCGAAGTGGCGGAACAGGCAGACGCGCACGACTCAAAATCGTGTTCCGTAAGGAGTGTGGGTTCGATTCCCACCTTCGGCATCGTGCGGCAACCAGATCAATGGCGGGGATTATAAGCCCCTGCGAATGGTAGGGCAAAAAGAGGGGTTACTCACTGGCTGAGAACCCCTTTTTCGTTGACGGATAAATAGGGAGCGCCGGCTTCCAGCCGGCAGGGGCAAACGAACAGTTTGCCCTA
>CAYQYJ010000043.1:0-1698 GCA_964421605.1 uncultured Ardenticatenaceae bacterium
TCGCAAGACACGCACCGTATCTGGCGTATTATGGCCTTTGCCCGCCAGGCTTAACCCCCCGCATTTGTCTGCCTGGGGCGCCCAGAACTGGGTAAGCTGGCGCGCAGCGCGCCGCGCGTCGGCCGCGCGCCTTCTCCACAGCTATTTGCCGAATTTTGGCGACCAATTTCCCCAATTTCTCCAATTTGCCCGTTTGGGGTGTATTTATTCTCGCTCTCATCACTCTGTTAAAGTGAATTCAGCGTGAATAAGCTGACGCCTTGATAGCTCCTGTCGCACCGGTGACAGGGTTTGTAGTAACCGCTTTAGCGGTTTGGACGGCTAAAGCCGTCACTACGAACTTGTTTCTGAACAAGTACTTAGCACTAATTGGGCTGCGCCGTTTTCTCTCACCGGTGAGCCTTGTTAGCTGCGTGGCGTTAGCTGGCTGCCTGAAATTTCTATTCGTATTACGCTAATTGCAAAAACGCTATCTGTCAGGTTGTGAAACAGGCGCTGCCGGGCGATGGTGCCTGTGCCGGCAAATTAAGTTTGCCTGCTCCTGGCTGCCTGGCGATGCCTGTACGAAGGAGGTGTGCAAGAGAAACACGTAGTATCCCCCTGAATGAGCCGTGCATGCTGCTTTTGCTTTGTCTTTGCGTAGATTCGGCGCACCCTGATCGGATGACGATGCCAAACCGGACGATAGGGTAAAACCGAGCAGTTGAACAGATTACCTGAGGAGAACAATTCAAACATGAGAACTATTAAGACCTTTTCGTCATTGATTGTGGCGGCGGCCATTGTTATGGCTATTGCCATTGGCTTTGTGACCCGCGCCGGGGCGGCGTCGGTTGAGCCGGTGGTGGTGCCTGGCAATCCATCCTGCACCAGTTTGGGCTATGATTTCGGCTTTAAGCCGCAGCCAGAACCGCCTGGGAGCGGCACCTACTTTTTCCCGGATGGCGTCAATTCGGTCACGATTGACTCTGATGGGGTGTACTTTGATTGGAGTTCGACGCTGGGCGTAGATGCGGTGTTAGTGAAAGGTGGGGACAACGCCAATGCCTACATCTATGACCCGCCCGCCGAAGCCTTTGCGGACACCTCCCTGCATTCCCCTATTAACCCCAACAATGGGGAACCGTATGAGATCAGCCACATTGACTTCTGCTATGATTACGAAGTGGATGTAGCCAAAGATGCGGCAACCACGTACACCCGCACCTATTTGTGGGACATCGCCAAGTCTGTGGACCCGGATACCTGGTGGATGTTTGCCGGCGACAGCGACACGTCTGGCTATACGGTTGACGTGACGCAGACAGGTTACCAGGACAGCGATTGGGCTGTGAGCGGCAGTATTACCGTAGCTAACAACACCCCCTTTGATGCCACTATTACGGGTGTGGCGGATGAAATTAGCGGCGCGGGCGCGGCTTCGGTGGATTGTGGCGTGGCTTTCCCGTACTTGTTGGCGGCAGGCGGCACGCTGGTATGTTCCTATAGCAGCGCGCTGCCAGATGGTTCGGATCGGCTGAACACGGCTACGGCTACCACGGAAGGTATTGTGGGCGGCAATGCCGGCACGGCTGACGTCATCTTTGGCGATCCGACCACAGAAGTAAACGCTACCGTCAACGTTAGCGACTCCTGGTATGGCGACCTGGGCGAGTTCAGCGGCAGCGGCACGGCTACCTACGACCGCACCTTTACCTG
>CAYQYJ010000043.1:1798-16734 GCA_964421605.1 uncultured Ardenticatenaceae bacterium
ACGGTGCACAATCCTAATCCGATGGCTGACCTGACCGTGGGCGTGAGCGACGTTATCTCCCCCGATATCGTGCCGGCGTTAAGCTGTGGCGGCTCCTTGCTGGTTCCCGCGGGCGGCAGCGCCACCTGCGATTACGAAGCAGACCTGCCGGATGCGACAGACCGCCTCAACACCGCCACCGTCACCATGAATGGCATTGAGTTCACGGCCACGGCTGCCGTCACCTTTGGCGACCCGTCTAATGAAGTCAATCCTACCGTCAACGTGAGCGACTCCTGGTATGGCGACCTGGGCGAGTTCAGCGGCAGCGGCACAGCTACCTACGACCGCACCTTCACCTGCTCGGACAACCCGGCGGATTACACCGACGGCCACCTGGTAACTACCTATCCCAACACGGCTACCATTGACGAAACGGGACAGGACTCCAGCGCGTCGGTGGACGTTCACTGCTACATTCCGGATGTGGCCAAAGATGCGCACACGTTCTATACCCGTACCTATCTGTGGGACATCGCCAAGTCAGTTGACCCGGCTGAATGGGTCATGTTTGCTGGCGACAGCGGCACATCGGATTACCTGGTGGAAGTGACGCAGACAGGTTACGAAGACAGCGACTGGTTTGTGACCGGGAGTATTACCGTGCACAATCCGAACCCAACGTCTGATCTGACCGTGGCGGTGAGCGACATTATCTCCCCAGACATTGTGCCCGCGTTAAGCTGCGGTGGCTCTCTGTTGGTTCCGGCTGGCGGCAGCGCCACCTGCGATTACGAAGCAGACCTGCCGGATGCGACGGACCGCCTCAACACGGCCACGATTACGATGAACGGCATTGACTTCACGGCCACGGCGGACGTCACCTTTGGCGATCCGTCCACCGAAGTCAATCCGACGGTGAACGTCAGCGACTCCTGGTACGGCGATCTGGGCGAGTTTAGCGACAGCGGCACGGCTACCTATGACCGCACCTTTACCTGCTCCAGCAACCCGGCGGACTACACTGACGGTCATCTGGTGACCACCTACCCCAACACGGCGACCATTGACGAAACGGGGCAGAACTCCAGCGCGTCAGTGGACGTTCATTGCTACATTCCTGATGTGGCCAAAGACGCCCACACATCCTACAACCGGGACTATAGCTGGACGATTGACAAGACGGCGGATGCCTCGGACTTGCTCTTGATGGTGGGGCAGCAGTTCCTGGTCAACTATCAGGTGACGGTGGATGCTACTTACACGGACAGCGGTTGGGCGGTGAATGGCACGATTACGGTCAACAACCCCAACCCGGCTGCCGATGTAACGGTTAGCGTCAGCGACGTCATCTCGCCGGACATCATACCTGCCTTAAGCTGCGGCGGCTCCCTGCTGGTTCC
This sequence comes from uncultured Ardenticatenaceae bacterium, assembly GCA_964421605.1. Taxonomy (GTDB): domain Bacteria; phylum Chloroflexota; class Anaerolineae; order Promineifilales; family Promineifilaceae; genus JAGVTM01. The sequence goes on from CAYQYJ010000043.1 coordinate 3,181, forward strand.
GGCCGGCGGCAGCGCCAGTTGCGATTACGCAGCGGCCCTGCCGGATGGCGCGGATCGGGTCAATACGGCCACCATTAGCATGAACGGCATTGAGTTCACGGCTACGGCTGCCGTCACCTTTGGCGATCCGTCAGTCGTGACCGATGAGTGCATCACGGTGAACGACGATCAGTATGGCGCTTTGGGCGAGGTTTGCGCGGATCAGGCGCCAGCCACGTTCAATTACAGCATGTACGTCGGTCCGTACGACACCTGCGGCGTGTATCAGTTTGTGAACACCGCCTCCTTTGTGACCAATGATACTGGGACTACGGGTAGCGACAGTTGGACCGTCAACGTGGATGTGCCCTGCGTGGGCGGCTGCACCCTGACGCAAGGCTACTGGAAAACGCATTCCAGCTATGGGCCGGCTCCCTACGACGACACCTGGGCGTTGGTCGGCGAGGACACGCCTTTCTACCTGAGCGGGCAAAGCTGGTATGAAGTCTTCTGGACAGCGCCACTGGGTAACGCTTACTACATCCTGGCGCACCAATACATGGCTGCTACCCTGAACCAACTTAACGGCGCCGCCTCGACGCCGGAGGTGGACGCGGCTTTGGCCTGGGCAGCCGACTTCTTCAGCACGCATACGCCCTCGGACAACCTGGGGCCGCTGCGCAATCAAGTGCTACAAAAGGCCACCCTGCTGGACAACTACAACAACGGTCTGGTGGGACCTGGTCACTGCTCTGAGTAAACGGTTTAGGGCGTATTAACTACGCCGCCAGAGTGTAACAAAACAGGGTGATGGGAAACTCCCATCACCCTGTTTTATTGTCAGGCTTGCCCGAACCCTAATGCTTTATGCCCGACTTTAGGGGAAAGAAATCATTCGGGGAAATCGGAAAAATCCTTGTCATACGAGAGAGAGGGCTCATCAAATGACAGGAGGTTTTGTTTCATCGTCTGCCGTACAGCTTCCACCCGTGTATTGACACCTAATTTGTTGTAAATGCGCCGCACGTAATTTTTGATAGTTTGCTCTGTCAATGTCAGATCTGCGGCTATTTCGGCATTACGACGCCCTTTGACAAGCAGGCGTAATACATCTTTCTCCCGTTCAGTCAGTTGGTGCAGCGTGTGCGGCTTCTGCCACTTCTCGGCTTTAATGAGAAGATCCATGATCCGCGGCGAAAACCATTGCTGCCCACGAGCTGCTATCTTTATTGCCTGAATTAACGATTCTTGGGGGTCGTCCTTCAAGATGTAGCCGGCAGCTCCCAATTCGATCAAACCAACCACATATTCGCGCCGGCGATAGGCGGACAACACCACAATACGTAATTCCGGGTAGTGTTGGCGTAGGATCTGGATTGTCTCTAATACGGGGCGCCCCGGCATATGGGCATCAAGAAGCAAAACGTCAGGCCGGCATGTTTTGATTATGGTTTCCAGCCGGCTGGTATCAGCCAGCTCGCCTACGATGAGGATGTTTTCATCTTGGGAGAGAAAGGAAACCAGGGCAGCTCTGACAACGTGATGATCTTCAGCCAGGAGGAGTCTGATTTGGGTGATATTCATGGCAAATCTTTCAGGAAAATTGGGCTGCCAATGCACGGAATTCAAAATTGTATGCCGTCATTATATACCGCGACCGGAATCTTTCCCATGTGTGTTACTGGGATAGAAGTAACCCAAAACATCTTTGGTGACAGACAATCAGTTATTGGAGTACCTGAATATGGGTACTAAAGTGTCTTGTGAACGGGCGCTCTGATCGCGTATAGTGCCTGTACATTAACGCCCATTCGTCTAGTGGCCAAGGACGTCAGCAACTCAAGCTGGAAACAGAGGTTCAATTCCTCTATGGGCTACTTTCTCCGCTGCCTAAATACCAACGGTTAATCAGAAGTTGCACTGGGATAAGCATTGTAGATGCGGTGTTTGTGCTTTGTTGGCGAGCGATTCCTCCTGGCTACGAACGTAATGGCCAGGTCTTCCCCTGGATTTGGCTATAGATGCTGCGTAAAACATTTAGGAGGTAATTATGGCAAATAGCGCGTTTGAACATGATGTTGTGGAGTTTGAAGATGTTGATTTGTTCGCTGAGGACATTGAAGAACGTCTGAATGCCGGCACGACGTCTTGCATTGCTTCTGGTACGTCTGTGAGCACCGCCAGTTCCTGTTGGTGCAGCTTCTCGACCATTGGCTCTGCCTGCACGGGTGGTTCTTTTGTTGAAGGTTAGCCAGTGAAGCAGATTCATACTTTTGGGAAGAGTGAGTACTGATGAACATGGAAATGGAAATTCACGAGATGGAAGACATGGATCTGTTTGCAGATGACCTGGATGAACGCTTTAACGCTGGTACTGTTTCTTCAGCCAGCAGCAGCAGTTCGCTGTCGAGCGCGTCATCTTGTGCGTCTTGCGGCTGCAGCTTCAGTTGTTTGTGTAGCGCCGAGTTTGTGGCCGGGTAGTATTTCTGGCTGAAAATCTTGGACGTTTGTGGCTCTCTGCCGGAGAAATCATCGTTTTTAACAGGCGCACTATCTGGTTACGTTCGTAGTTAGGGGGGACCGGTTTGTGTTTGTCAATGCGGGTGCATCAGGTTGTCGCTGCCAGCAGTTTGAGTACCCCTCAATCTCTTTACTTGTAATCGAGGAGAATTATCATGACCGAGTTCAATAACAATCAGTTTGAGGAATTGCAGGATATGGATTTGTTTGCCGACGAACTGGACGAGCGTTACAACGCCGGCACTGTTTCGTCCACCACGTGCATCAGCTCCGCTTCGTGCGGCAGTTCCTGTGCGTCGTGCGCCTGCTGCTTTAGCTGCCTCTGTTCGGCAGGCTTCGCAGAGGGTTAGTTTCTTCTAAATCCGGCAGGTGACTACATCGGCTGTGTTCATCCAATCTGCAGCGGTGGCGGCGAACGCAGCCGATGTTTCTCAGGAGAAGGACACCTTGCATATTATTTCATTTTATTCCGAACTAGCGCAGACAAATATCTGGCGGCAAACGTTGAATGGGTTTATGCCGGCAGATTTTCAGTTACAAGTGCTGCGTTTTGCAGGAATACCCTCTTCAGTCAATGGTAACGGTCATGCTCCTTACCTGACTACGCAATCCTTGCAGCCATCCTTGCTGCTCTACCTGACTGATCTGAGCAATCTGGAGGCGCTTTCGCAACTGCACCACAAAGACCAGAATGTACCCGTTATCTATGCCGGCCCGATGGGACGCCTGTTCCAGATCGGTCCGGGCGTCATCAATGGACAGACAGCGTGCCTGGCTTGTTTGAGACAGCAAGGCATGTTGTTTCCTGGCATTATCGAAGACGCGGCGGAGGCAATGGCCGTCTCCCTGACGGCCCAAACACTCACCCAGGTGGCAGAGCGATTAGCGACAGAACTGATTGCATTTGCTCGCGGCGATAGGGACAGCCTGCTGCGGCGCGGCTACCTGCTGCGGCGCACCGTTATGTCGCGACAGAATAATAATGCGTCCTGGCAAGTTTACCGGGGGTTGCGCGACCCATACTGCGAAATCTGCTCGCAGTATGCCCAATACCCATCGGAAGCAATCTACACCAAGTAACGACACTATTCATGCGCAAAGCCTTTCTAACCCCAACAGAAATTCTTGAGAAAGTGGAACCCTTTGTGGGTGGGCGTACCGGGTTGATTGGGTCGTCATTAGAACTGCCGCTGACGAGTGGCAACCCTGAAATTTGCGTCTATTCCTCCTATACGGCTAATGTCAATCAACTGTCAGATGACATCTTGATTTTATCCGAAGATGGGTTAGCTCTTTCTGGGGCCGGGTCTTCTGCTAACCGCACCCTGGCGCGCACTAAAGCCTTTTGCGAAGCGCTGGAACGATACTGTACGGCAACCTTCAACGCCAAAGAGATCATTGTGGCCACACGCGACGATTTGGGGGAAAGCGCTGTAGATTTGCGTCTGTTTGCGCGGGGGGCAGATGCGGAATATCAGCACCCGCGCAATTATCTGGTCGCCCCCAGCAATCGGGAGCGAATGCGTTGGGTGCAGGGATATTCCCTTATTTCTGGAAAGCCTTGCTGGCTGCCGATGGCCGCTGTTTATTTAAGCAGCCCATTTCAATATCCTGGCGAAGCTTTCACGTTACCTATTACCACAGGTTGCGCCCTGGCGGCCAGCTATGAACAGGCAACCATATCGGGCATTTGTGAGGTTATTGAGCGGGATGCCCTGATGCTCACCTGGTTGCAGCAACTCCCCCTGCCGCAGATTGACGTGTCCGGCTGCCAGGACCCGTCATTTTGGGAGCGAATGGCGCGAGTTGAACGAGCGGGCATCCAACAATACTTCTTTGACGCCACAACGGATCTGGGTGTGAGTACGGTTTATGCGCTGCAAGTTGCCCCGGCCAGTGATCTGGCTGTGCTGGTGATGGCAGCCACCCGCCTGGATCCAGTCCAGGCGATTAGCAAGGTCATTGATGAGGCGTCATCGGGCCGGTTGGCTCTGGAACAGTTGCGCAAACAACCACCACCCTATAACGCCAACGATTATTACACCTTCACTACTTTGACGGCTGGGGCGATTTATTATGGGGATGCTGCCAACCTACATGCCTTTGATTTCCTGCTGAACCACGACCGGAAACGGCGGTTAGCCGACATGCCCAATTTAGTGACCCATAACACGGAAACCGAACTGGATCGCCTGATTGACATTTTTCGCCGGCTGAATCTAGAGTTGTTCGTGGTGGACATTACCACCCCGCAGATAAGAGACGAGGGGCTTTACGTCGTCAAAGTGGTTGCGCCACAGCTTATGCCCCTGGCCACTAATTACTGTATGCGCTACACGGCAACCCCCAGGTTATATGAAGCGCCGGCGCGGCTGGGATACCCGGTCCGTGACCGGGCGCAGCTCAATCCACTGCCCCAGCCTTTTGCTTGAATCCTGCCTCAAGCAGACAAATGTAACTCTGGCGCGCTGCCAGATGATTGCCCAAGTGACATTATGGAAAAGGTTTACCAACGAATCGCTGCTCGACATGAATCCATTTTGGCTTATTGGGATCGCCTTGATCCTGGCCCGCAAACGACCGAAGCCTTGAGCGAACGGCGGTTGCAGCGGGCACGGGTGGCGCTCCTGGCGTCGGGTGCGGTGGGGTATCAGGTTGCTGCTCGTCTGGCGCAATATCCCCTGGCGACTCTTTCTCTGTTGGGCGTGCATGACGATGATACCAAAACGCTGATAGCCATCAGCCAGCAGCCTCATCATCAGGCGCAACTCATCAATATCCCGCGCAGCCGCTACAATTTGCCCGGATTCAGCGTGACTCTGTCTAAACATCATTTGCTGGTTGTCGTCAGTGGGCGCCCATTTCCAGATGTGTTAGAGAGCGTCAATAAGGATTGCGTGCGTATTGGCACGGCCTGGACGAATGTCTCTGCCTGGGGCACAGAAATTACGTTAGGCCCCACCGTCATCCCAGGTGTTACGGCCTGTTATCATTGTTACACCCGCCGCCTGCAGTCCAACGTGGAACATCTGGATGTGTGGCAGGCGCGCCAGCGTTTCCTGCAGGACAATCCTGCTTTTGAGTTTGAAGGTCAGATTGCGCCGCTGGCCAATCTGGCTGCTGCCTATGTGGAAGCTGAGGTGATCCGGTTTCTGAGCGGCGAACAGCCGCCGATGGCCTTGAGCCGGGCTATTACCCATTATCCACTCATGCAATCCCAATCATTTGATTATGTTGTTCCTCTGGAATGGTGCCCGGTGTGTGGTGAAAGGCAGGCGCAGCGGTCTCAGGATAACGGCGACACACTAGCTCATATGGTGCAACGCGCGATAGCGCGCCAGGAGGTTGTCCGTGCAGGAAGCTAAGAACCTGGGCAAGATGATCACGAATGATCCGCAAATGCAGTTGCCATTGTACCCGCGCATGTCGGAGGATTTTGCCTTGTTGTGGCACTCTCGGCGCATGTTTGTGGCTTTTGGTGGGTTGGGCGACATCGTGCTGCGCGGCAAGTCGGTGGAAAACTTGCTGCCGCAAGTGCTCCCTCTGTTAACGGGGCGGCTCTCTGTGGCTGAAATTGTGGGGCGCGTCCAGGGTTTCCGCCCCAGCGCCGTGCAGGATGTTCTTTCACTCCTCTTTATGCAGGGATTGCTGGAAGAAGGGAAAGTTCTGAATGGGAATATTACGCGGGAACTGGTGCAACGTTTTGAGGCGCAACTGAAGTTTTACAGCCGTTACATTGATTTTACGCGGGCTACGCGGAACCGATATGAAGTTTTGAGCGAACTGCAAAGCGCTTCAGTGGTGGCTCTGGTGAGTGGTCGTGGCGCCAGGCAAGTCGTCGCTGAGTTGGCGCATTTGGGATTGGGTAACCTGACTATTATTCCTTTAGATGAGCGGCACGAGCAATGGCAGAAAATGGCAACGCCGCATCTGCACGTGGATGTTTTGGCGTTGGATGTGCCGGCATTAACCCAGGGCCAGCCAGAAGCCGTACAGGCGCTGGAAAACGCCCTGGCCGGGCAAAAGCTGATGTTGTTGGCTGTAGACGCCCCTTTTCTGCCGCTTACGCGACAGCTCAACAGCCTGTGCGTTAAACGCCAGGTACCTTTTCTACGCAGCCTCATTCATCCCGATGCCGTAGAAATTGGGCCCTCTGTTTTTCCTTACCAAAGCCCCTGTTACGAATGCGTTCATCACGGCGGGCTGCTGGATTTGAATGATACACAGAGCGATTTGGCGCCAACCCCGCCTTTGCGTCGCTTCCTGATGCCGGCAGAACAGATTGGCGCCAGCCAGACGGCATTGTTTGCCCTGAGTATTTTGACTAAATTCATCCCTATCAAATCCGGGGAGACGCTGTTCCGTCTGCGACAGGATGTAATGGCTTTGGAATCGTTGCCCGTCTATCAGTTAGCCGGCTGCCCGGTTTGCTCGCGAGCGCAAGGATATAACGGCGATTTACGAGATTTACAGGTAGGGCCGCAGCATGGGGAAAACTGGCCCGCATTGTATCATCTGAATACCAACGACAAGGCGTACCGCTTGTTCCCTAAGGGCCACCAGATGCATTACTTGTCGAAAAATATGAAAGCAGTGGAAGGGGCCTATAAAAAATATGTGAACCGGCCAACCATCCCATTGCCGCGGTTGGCTTTAGCAGCCTTACCCGACGCCTTTCTACAACCTTTCGTGCAAGCGATAGAAACGCCTGCTCATGCCCCTTGTGGTTCTACCAACCTGGAAAAAATTAGCCTGCTGCTGCAAGCTGTGGGTGGATTTCAACTAGTCGAACAAGAGAATGGGCGAGGCCTGGGACTGCGGCTGACCCCTTCTGCGGGCGGCATGGCTTCCCAGACCTTATACCTGGTTAACTTTCATATACAAGGTTTGGCTCCTGGCATTTATTACTTCAATCCGCACGAACGTACTTTAGCTCAACTGCGGGCAGGGAATTGCCGGCAGCAGCTAGACGCGGCCGTTATTGGCAGCGAAACATTACCCGACAACGTTGTTGCTGCCGTGATTCAGACAGCCGCCCATGGACGAGTAGAGTCAAAATATGTGTCCAAGTCTTTCCGTTATGTCCATTACGATGGCGGGGCCATGCTGCAAAGTCTGCATATAGTCACGCAGTTGTTGGGCTTAGAGCTATGGGCCAGCGATGATTTTTATGATGACCAGGTAAATGAGTTGCTCGGCCTGCACACGTTGACGGAATTTGCCCTGTACACAGCTTATTTGGTGGAAACGCCGATTACTGCTTAACCGCCTGGCGCACAGAGGAAAGTATGCCCATCCAAAACCTGTTTCTGGAAACAAGCCCGGCCCTCTATTTAGTTGAGTGGACAAAAAACTTTCCCACCGGGTCTGGTCGCGAATCCCAGTTGAACACATCTGAATTAGACTCACCCTCAGCCTGGGTTAATCAACTTTTTCCGCCGGCGCTCCCCTATGAACCATTTGCCCCTGCGGTTGATCCGGTCGCTGCGGTTCAGCGCAACAGCCTGGATACGCTTTCATTTCGGCGTAGCGTCCGCAGTTACGCCAATTCACCGTTAACACGCGCCGAATTGTCCCAATTCCTGGCCCTCTGCTATCCGGCGCAGGTCACCGATCCCGCCTATCAGCCCGATCCCCTACCGCACTCTGGACTTAAGCGAACGTCAGGACACGTTACCGGCTGCCGGCTCTTCCCGCTTGTTCTAAACGTGGACGGTCTGGCAGCAGGCGTTTACTACTACGATGAACAGAAGCGCCATCTGCGCCACATTCTTCTTGAAGATCCGATGCCTTTTGTGCAAGAACATTTCTTTCAGGCAGAGTTTCTGGCGGCGTCTGTCCTGATTTTGACATTAGGCTCCCTTTCCGATTACTTGCAGCGCTATGGGGATCGCGGTTATCGGTACATGCTCCTGGATGTGGGCCTGCTGTTGCAGCGTATGTATCTGGTGACCAGTTGTCTTGATCTAAGTGGCTGTACCACCGGCAGCCTTGTCCAGGGCGCCTTTGAACAATGGTTGTCTGTGGATGGGTTCCAGGGCAGCGTGCTTAAGGCGTTTGCAATTGGGCACAAAGTTATAGACGAAGCGGAGGATAGTCACCATGCTGCATAACAGCGCTATTATGCAAACTGAAATCTTATCTGACGAGACCAGTCCGCGCCGGGCCTTCAGACCTAAACGAGCTGAAAACCTGCAGATTTCATCTTTTAATTCCGATGGATGGAATCCAAAGTACGTGGTGAAGGACTCTACTGGAGAGTTCTATATTTCGATCGGAAAGGGAGGCGTCACGCTGCTGGAAATGTTGAGCGGACAGCATACCATTAGCGAACTACAGCAGATTTTGCTTAAAGAACATCGCATGAATTTTTCGCTGCCCAAAATAGAAAGTTTCATTGACATGTGCAATCGCAGCAATTTAATCGAAGCTGGGAGTTGGGTGGAAGTAACTCCCACAGAGGCAAAAAAAGCACGGAAACAGCGTCTGGGCGGTCGGTTGGGATTCTATAAGCAACTGGTAGGGGGGGAACGATTATTGAACTGGTTTATGGCGCATCAGGGGTGGTGGTACAATTATGTGACAGCCGCCCTGGCTCTCGTGCTTATCCTGATTGGTCTTGCGTTTGCTATTTTCCCTCCTGAACAGGGTGGGTTAGCCGCCCCTATCAATCAGATTGGCATGACCAGGGAAGATTTTTATCTGACTTTGTTGCCCCTTGTTTTTCTGATTGAAATCAGCTTGCATGAAATGGCGCACTCTCTGGCCTGCCGCATATTTGGCGCGCAAGCTGGCGGCTTTGGTCTGGGTTTAGTTTGGGGGGTTGTACCCGTTTTTTACACCAAAACCACCGACGCTTACACGATTGACAACAAATATAAGCGTATGATGATTTCGGCAGCCGGGCCGCTGGTGGATATGGCTTTCCTGGGGATTTTTGGCTTGATCGTCTGGCTGTCCCCGCCTGGCGCGCTGGTTCATCGTCTGGCATTGGGGTACACCGCCTTTCCGCTCTCTGTCATTCTTATTAACCTCAACCCGTTCCTGATTCGGATGGATGGTTACTGGATATTGTCTGATTATCTGGAGTTACCCAATCTGCGCCGATCAGCCGTGCGCTACCTGAGTACAACGATTCGACAGTGGTTGGGCCGCCCTATCAGTGCGGAGGTATTGGCTGAACCGCTGACAACTAACCGCCGTCACCAGATTATTTACAGTTTGTACGGCCTGGTCTCGGTCATCTGGACAGTTACCTTTGTTTCTCTCTTCCTTTATTCCATTGTCCAAGCTGTTGGCAATCTCATAATGCAGTTCGTAGGGTGAGGATAAAGCCTGATGCTATCCACAAACGTTTTGCCTTATCAAACAGCAGAAACAACCTGGACGCCCTCGCCACACGTGTTGATACGGTTTGCCGGCAAATCATATGAGGAGCTTGAGCGGTTGAAGTTCACGCAAACGACGCCTATTTTGGACGAAATCATTGCGCTCCGAGCGTGGGTCAATCAGCAGAAGGCATGGCTGTGTGATGAGTTGCTTTATGCCGAAATCGGCAAGCACACGGGCAAGACCCGTGGTCAAATTGTGGCCCTAAAGCGTAACATATTTAATGGTCGCCTGGTGACGATTGCCGAACGGCGGGTGCTGCGGGAGATTGGCAATCCGGCGCTGCGTTACGAAGTGCTGCGTTACTATCGCCAGTTGATGCGTCTCGAACGACTTATGCAGCAGGGGCGCTCTGTATTTGCGCAGGAACTGGTTGCCAAACGCCGCTTGTTGCAGGAATCGTTTCGCGACCCCAATTTTCAGAAGGGTGTGCAACTGGCGACCCCTTCATTATTTGCTGGACTGCAAAATTACCTGGACAGCGATCCGGCAAATATAAGTAATCGAGAGCAGCGGGTTGAAGCCGGCGCATTGCGTTATTTCACCCGTATGGCAGCCAAGACCAGTCCCTTTGGCCGTTTTGGGCCCCTGGCGTTGGCTAGTGTGCAGCCGGAGTCTGCGCAGTTATTCTCCATACGGGTTAGTGAAGAGGCAGGTATGCACAGCGAAACCAGCCTCAACTTGAGTGTGGTTGCGGACCTGGCTACGTCCCTCAGTCACGTACCTGAATTTCAAGCCTGTTTGCCGGCACGTATCAATTACACTTATTACCTGGATGGGGAAGATATTGTGTTTCTTCGCCCCAAGTTGGAAGACGATCAGCCGGTGTATACCAGCATGAATTCGGTGCGCCGGGGCAAATATCTACCCATTATGCGGCAGGTAGTGGAGTTTTTGGAGGCGCATAAGACAGACACGGTTACCTTGAGCGATCTGATTGGTTTTTTGGCGGGCGGCGCCGGGGTTGGGTCGCCTGCTTTTCAAAAAGCAGTCACGTTTGTACACCGCCTGGTAGACGCTGGTTTGATTCTGACGGCGTTCCAACTTCCCAGCAATACTCGCGATCGTTTGTCGCATTTATGCCGGCAGGTTGAGGCATTGGGCGTGCCCAGAGCCGTTGAAATCGCCGCGCTGCTGCGCAGATTGCAAGAGAACTGCCAACGTTTCGCGCCGGCATCGGTAACAGAGCGAATCCAGATCCAGGAGGAGACACAGCATATTGTGAATGATTTGCTGCAATGGTGGCGACCGGCAGCAGCCTCACGGGCGGAACGCACCGATTATTTTATGGAAGATGCCACTTTCGCCGGGGTCCAGATGCAGCTTGGTAAACCCTTTTTCGCGCCGCTGACAGCGGATTTAGGCCCTTTCCTGGAATGCGTTCACGCCCGGGATCAGGGTGGTTTGAGCCAGACCATGCTGCGCGACATTTTTGTTGACAATTTTGGCGTTGGTGGGCGCTGTCAAAATTTAATGATGTTTTCTTTGGATCATATGCGAGTCATGATGAATACGCTGGCAGACCGGGAATTAGATAACAAGGAACTGTTTCCGCGTAGTGCGGCGTGTAATGAGCGGGCGTTGGCTTATATGAAAGCGTTAGGAAACAATGAGACGCCAACAAAAAGGCGAGAGGTGCATGTTTCCCACGAAGCCTTACAAGCATTGACCGAGACCTTTGGTGGACAGCTATCGGCGCCGCTTTCATCTGCCCTGAATTTGCAGATTGCCGCGGAAAGCTGGCAAGCATACGAACAAGGAGATTATCTGGTTGCCTTTAATTATGCTTTGCCTGGTTTTGGTCATTTCTTTACTCGTTATTGCTATTTGTTTGATGATAACCCAGACGGGCCGCCGCTCACCGAAAACTTAAAGCAAGGCTTATTGGCGTGGCAGGAAGCAATGCCAGGGGGCCATGAGATGGTTGAGGTGCTGTCTGTGCTGGACCACAATGCCCAGATACACCCGCAGCTAACCGCCCGCCAGATCGTGCCGCCCAATGAAGTCAGCGCGCTACCCGATGAACAACAAATACCGTATCGCTCACTGGAAATTGACCATGATCCAGAAACGGATCAGCTGCGACTCTGGTATAGCCACGATGGACAGACGCCAGAACAAATTGTTCCCATGTACATGGGATTTTTCCACATGATGGCGCTGCCGTCTTTTCACCGTCTCATCGTGGATATATCACCGACGGGCTACCACATGGAAAGGTTAAAGCCTAACGAGCACCGCGAAGGTTTGTTGCCCTATCAGCCAGGTGATCCGGCACACGGGCAGTCCTTACGGCATTACCCCCGGCTGCGGATCGGTCGTTTTGTATTGCAGCGTGAAATGTGGGCGTTCTCACCCGAAATCGTGCCCCAACCCGAAAATGATGAGTTTATGCGCTTTCTCAATGTGTATGCCTGGGCGCAAGAACACGAATTACCCCGAGAAGTTTTCTTGCGCGTTAAACGCAAGCGGGATTTCTCAAAATTTGACTACAGTTTCCGCACTGCCCACAAGCCTATGCTGGTGGATTTTGAAAATTTCTTCACGCTGGAAACCTTCTTTTACATGATTGAAGGGAATAATGTGGAAGCGGTTCACGTCGAAGAGATGCTGCCAAACCCACGACAGTTGCCGCTGCATATTGACGGGCAGCGTTATGTCGTGGAGTTTCAAATTGAATTAAATCGAGAGGCATTGGCTGATGGGTGACCGGTGGTTTCTAACGAAGATCTACTACAGCCTGGCAGATGTTGAAAACGAAGAAGATAGTAATGGAAATACTATCCTCTTACGGTTTGTCTATCCATCATTGGTTGGCCTGAAGGAAAAGGGGTGGATTCGTTGGGGGATCTTCATGCGTTTTTCTGAGGAAGGATACCACATTCGCTATCAAGTATATGGCGATGAACAGGTATTGGCCGAAAAAGCAGCCCCTTATCTGACGCAGGCTTTAGAAGAACTTCGTTTGCAACACCCTGAGGTAAGTTTGCATCCGATGCAATTGACGCCTCTGGCAGTGCGGCTCAATCAAAAGTGGGGGGGGACTCGAGAGACATTTGACTTGCGTCTGCCCAATGCGCATGAGATGGGCCTCATGTACAATACGGGCGAGGAGGAGATCTTTGAGTCGGAGGAGATTTTTGCTCACCACTATGACCTGCACTCTGATGCCTGTGCCAGAGCACTCGCTCTATTAAGTTTTAAGCCAACTTATCAACTGCGAAAAACGATTGCCCGGCTGCTGGTAGATGATTTTTTGCGCGTAACGGATTTATCTAATCTAGAGCGATATTATTTCCTGACTTACTTGCGCATGGAATGGATTGAGTATTTTGATTTGACGCCGGCAGATCTGGCGGCATCGCACAATATGTATGAGCAAAGGAAGGCGCGGTATCAGGCTTATTTTGCGCAAAAGAAGACCCCGGATGATAGTTTACTGATGCTGTCGCCAGAGGTACGCCCTTTTTATCAGAAATGGCTGGCAGCGCTTCAGGAAAAAGTGCCGCCCGTGGTGGGGCGGGATGCCAATGGGCATCTAACTGCCTATGGCAGCCTGCGCCTGATGGCCTTTTTTCATCTGATGCACAATAGGATTGGGGTTGGGATGATGCAGGAACTGCACATGGCTTACGTGTTGGCGCAGCATTACCGCTCCCTTTTGAC
>CAYQYJ010000044.1:0-16716 GCA_964421605.1 uncultured Ardenticatenaceae bacterium
TTATTACGCTGCCGGCAAACCTGGCCCGCGTCGAAATTCGCAACACCCTGGATCACGACCGCACCGCCTTTGCCGACCGCTTCATCTTCACCTGGTGGTATTACGCCGTCATGCCCTTTGCCCTGGGCGACGGTTTCACTGGCCGCTTCCAGGGCCCCAACGGCTGGCTTAACCCCCAGGTGGATTGGATTCCCGGCACCAGCCACAACAGCCGCGTCATCCGCCACGGCAGCGATCTGCGCGCCGCCGATGGTTTTGGCGTCACCGTGGCTAACCGCGAAAGCTATCTGGCTGCTTTTGGTTCTCTTGCCTGGTGGAATGCCGGCGAACCCGTTGACCCCATCCTCTTCCACAACATTTTTGCCCGCCAGGATGGTTTCAACACCGAGGATCAAGGCTGGGTCAATTTCCCTACCTGGGAACCGGGCGCACCCCGCGCCTACACATACAACTTTGCTATTACGTCCTCCGCCGGCGGCTTTGACGCCACTGCCGCCGCGCAGTTTAGCGGCGGCTACAACCTGCCCTTGCGCCTGTCTATTATCCGCCAGCCGCAACCTGGCGTCCTGCCCGGTCCCGTTGGCTCTCTGATCGCTATTAGCGAACCTAACGTGACGGCGCTGACGTTGAAACAGGCTGAATTTGAAAACCCGGATGGCTCCGACCTGATTTTACGCCTGCAAGAAGTAGGCGGGCAGCCGCAAACCACCGTCACCATCTTCCTGCCCTTCTCGCTCGCCTGGGCGGAACTAAATGGGATGGGCGAACAGCGCGCCGAAGCTGTTCCCCTTCCCGTCAATCCCTTGCAATTGACCCTGGGTGCACACGAGACCGTCACCATCCGCCTGCGCCCCGCGTCCACTTCTGGAGAGTAACTATACAGGTTGTAGTTTTCACCCACGCTTACCATTGCCAGCCAGACATCTACACCTGCGCGCGCGGAACCTCACGTAGCGCGGGCAGCCTGCCCGCCAAAATCGCATCCTCATGCCTGCCCACGAGGGACCCTCTCGCCGGCTGAGCTTGTCGTAGCGCCATCTGAGCCTGTCGCAGCCGTGTTGCCTGCGACAGGCCATCGCCGCCTTCGGCGGCGCGGCAACGGGCGGGGCAGTTACTTCTAAAGGTAGAAAAACAATGAAAACGATGCTATCCAGCAAACGCTGGTATTCCCTGGTCAGCCTGAGCGTCTTGCTCGCCTGCCTGGCATGGTTCACCCCCCTGCTGGCGGAGTCAGCCGGCGGCGGCGTTCTGGGGCAGGCGGCGCGACCCGCGCTACCCAAGACGCCCGACGACGATCCACTGCAGTACATTTTTGTCATCCCCCTTTCCCACCTGGACATCGGCTTTAACATGAATGTGCCTGAGTTGATCCCAACGCAGAAGCAGTTCCTGGATGACGCCATGACCTACGCCGAACAATACCCCGGCTACCATTGGACGATTGAAAGCGCCTGGCAGTTGGATCAGTGGCTGGCGCTCACAGATGATCCGCAGCAGGTGACCCGTCTGCGCGGATTGCTGGATCAGGGCAAGATAGAGTTAATGGCGAACTATGCCAACATGCACCAGGGGTTGATGGGCAGCGAAGAGTTCAATCGCGCTCTGTACCCTGCCCGCGTTTACGAAGAAGCCTGGAACCTCAACCTGGAAACAGCCATTTCCAATGATGTGCCCGGCTCTTCCTGGGCGTTGCCGCAGGTGTTGGTGAAAAACGGGGTGCGCAATCTGGTTGCCGGCATTAACACCACCTTTGGCGGCAGACCCGACATCCCCATCAGCGACTACCTCTTCACCTGGCAAGGCCTGGACGGCAGCGAGGTGCTCACCTGGGTTAGCGTCAAAGGGTACGCCGAAGGTATCTTTCACTGGCGCTTCTCCTGGGCTTATGCCGACATGGCGGACGCCACCCAACAATTCATTGACGCCTACGAAAACGGCGGCTATCCGTACAACGCCGTCATGGCCCTGATTGGCTTCGACAACGACGGCCCCGACACCATCATTGGCAATGGCCTGGAAAACGTGGCCCAATGGAATCAGGAACACACCTGGCCCCAAATCATTGTGGGCACGCCCACCGACTTCTTCAACCACGTGCGCCAGGAATACGGCGACGATGGCTTCACCACCTACACGGGCGATTGGTCGGGCTTATGGGAAAACAACGACACGCGCCAGCCCACGACGATTGCCCAGAACCGTTGGAGCAAGAGCGCCCTGCCGGCAGCCGAAACCCTGGCGGCCCTCCGCCTGGGACTGCATCCAGGCGCGCCCTATCCGCAAAGCCTGTTAACCCGCACTTACCGCGACCTGGTTATTCAAGACGAGCACAGCGGCCCCGGCGGCGGCGTTGATCTGACTGTCGCCGACATTGACATCAACAACCACTGGTTTTTTGACCGTTCCACCCGCGCCTATCAGAGCGCCGGCGACCTCCTCCGTTGGCAGATGGTCGGGCTGTCGCGGGACATCCAGAGCGATCAGCCTGCCCTGGTGGTCTACAACGCGCTTTCCTGGCTGCGCAGCGACCTGGTCCGCATCACGCCGGCGCAGTTAGCCGGGTTGGGAGCGCTCCCTGCTGCCTGGCAATTGGTTGACCTGGAAACGGGCCAGCCCGTGCCCGTGCAGTTGGACAGCGATGGGCAGAGCATTCTGTTCCTGGCGCAAAACGTTCCCGCTTTTGGCTACCGCTTGTACGGCGTGCAGGTTGGGCGTGCTGTGCCGGCATCCCCGCCAACCGTCACCGCCAATCAAATCGAAAACGACGCCTACCTGGTGACGGTAGACGAAGATACGGGCCAGATAACCAGCATCTATGACAAACTCAACGCCCGCGAACTGGTAGACGCCAACGCTGCCGCCGGCTTTAACCAATTGCTGCGCGCTGACCAGGAAAACGCCGTCGTTTGGGGGAATTGGGAAGCCGTGCCCTCAGGGGACGTCGCCGTAACGGCGGCGGTTGGCCCGGTGCAAAGCCAGCTAACGATTGTGCGTGCCACTTCTCCTTTTAGCGAAACCGTTATTACGCTGCCGGCAGACCTGGCCCGCGTCGAAATTCGCAACACCCTGGATCACGACCGCACCGGCTATGCCGATCAGGACACTTTCACCTGGTGGTATTACGCCGCCATGCCCTTTGCCCTGGGCGACGACTTCACGGGCCGCTTCCAGGGGCCCAACGGTTGGCCCAGCCCGCAGGCAGATTGGATTCCCGGCACAACCCACAACAGCCGCGTCATCCGCCACGGCAGCGATTTGCGCGCCGCCGACGGCTTTGGCGTCACCATAGCCAACCGCGAAAGCTATCTGGCAGCTTTTGGCTCGCTGCCCTGGTGGAATGCCAACGAACCCGAAGACCCCATCCTGTTCCAGAATATCTTTGCCCGCCAGGACGGCACGGACACGGCGGATCAGGGTTGGATTGATTTCCCCACCTGGGAGCCAGGCGCGCCCCGCGCCTACACGTCTCACTTCGCCATCACCTCCGCTGCGGGCGGCTTTGATGCTGTAACCGCCGCACAGTTCAGCGGCGGCTACAACCTGCCCTTGCAACTGGGCGTTATTCGCCAGCCACAGTCCGGGCTCCTACCTGGCCCCACGGGCGCACTGATTACCCTCAGCCAGCCCAACGTGGCTCTCCTGACGCTCAAGCGCGCCGATTTTGAAAACCCGGACGGCGCCGACTTAATCTTGCGGCTGCAAGAAATAGACGGGCAGGCGCAGACGACCGTCACCATTACCTTCCCGTTCCCCCTTGCCTGGGCGGAACTCAATGGCATAGGCGAACAGCGCGACGCCGCCGTCCCCTTGCCTGTAGCTCCCTTGCAGCTAACCCTGGGCCCGCACGAAACAATAACCGTGCGCCTGCGCCCGGCGTCCCCGCGCCAATAGCTACGGTGATGCAAATCTTAACTACCAGGCTGTCCATACCCTCCCTGCGTCCCACCCTGGTCCCCCGCTTACGCTTATACCAGAAGTTGGATCAGGGACTCGAATCTGGTTTTGTCCTCGTCTCGGCGCCTGCCGGTTATGGCAAATCCACCCTGCTCAGCGCCTGGTTAAGCCAGGTAGGATACCCTGCTGCCTGGATCTCCCTGGACGAGGGAGATAACGATCCCACCCGCTTTCTGGCTTACCTGGAGGCTGCCTTAGAGAAGATTGAGCCGTCGCTGACCGGGGTTTTGCCGTTCTCACCCTCGTCGTCATCCCCGCCAGATATAGAAATGCTGCTCACCTCATTGGTGAATCAGCTATCCCAGCTTGATCGCCCCTTCTGGCTGGTTCTGGATGATTATCATCGCATCCAAAACCAGACGATTCACCAGATGGTTCGCTTTCTGATAGAGCATCGCCCCCTGCCCCTGCATCTGGCTATTTCCACCCGCGCCGATCCTCCCCTGCCGCTGGCCCGACTGCGCGCCCGCTTCCAGATGACCGAACTGCGATTGGCTGATTTGCGTTTCTCACAGCCAGAAATAGCCGAGTTTCTGGATCGTGGCATGGGTCTTAACCTTTCCGATGCCGACCTGGCTTTGCTGGAAGCCAGCACCGAAGGCTGGATCGCCGGCTTACAGATGGCGGGCCTTTCCTTGCAGGGCAGGGAAGACGTCTCCAGTTTCATCCGCTCTTTTAGCGGCGAAAACCGCTTCGTCCTGGATTTCCTCTTTGAGGAAGTGTTCCAGCAGCAGACTACCGACTTGCAGAATTTCTTGTTGCAGACGTCTATTCTGGAGCAGTTGTGCGCCTCTTTATGCGATGCTGTGACCATGCGTGAAGATAGCCAGGCGACACTGGATAAGCTGGAACGAAACAATCTGTTTCTAGTCTTGTTGGATGAACAGCGCAAGTGGTACCGCTACCACCATCTCTTCCGTGATCTGCTGCACATTCGCCTCATGCAGACCTTACCTGATTCCTGGGCGCTGCTCCATCAGCGAGCCAGCAACTGGTATGCCGCTGCGCATGATCTGGAAAATGCGATTACGCACGCCCTCGCCGCGCCAGATTTTGAGCGCGCGGCTGGTCTGATCGAACAGATTGTGCACAGCCTGGATAAGCCTAACAAACAGGCTGCCTTGACCTTATGGTTGGATAAGCTGCCCCTGGAGACGCTGCACGCGCATCCCTGGTTATGCGTCTACCGCGCCTGGGGGTACTATTGGATCGGGCGACGTGGGCAGGAAGAAGAATGGTTGCAGACAGCAGAGAAAATCATGGCGCAAACCTTCGCGGAAGGGGCCCTACAGACGCGCCATATCCAGGGGTACATTGCCGCTGTACGTTCCTTCGTTGCCCTGGCTGATGAAGATATTCCCCGCGCCCTGGAAATGGGACAGAACGCTTTGCAACTGTTGCCCGGTGACGATTACGGGATGCGCTGCGAGACAGCGATCGCGCTGGCTGCCGTGCATTGGGCGCTGGGAGACGTTGTCCGCTCGGAACGGGCTTTTGCCATGGCGCGAGTGGCTGGTTTGAAAGTCAGCCCTACCATGGCTGTCCCCTCCACCTGTTATATGGGTATCCAGCAGGTCAAGCAGGGCCGCCTGTCAGATGCCATAGCTACCTTTGAGGACGGTTTGCGCCTGGCTACGCTGCCAGATGGTTATGAAACCCCCGTAGCCGGTTTCCCCCACGTAAAATTGGGCGATATGTGGCGCGAACGGAATGATTTAGCCCTGGCCTGGCAGCACCTGAACCGCGGCGTGGCGCAGTGCCATCGTTTAGGCCAGCCGGATGTTCTGGCTGATGCGTATGTCTGTTTGGGGCGTTATCAGTTGGCTGTTGGGAATTTGCCGGCAGCGCACGACGCCCTGGACAAAGCCGGACAGATTGCGCAGCAGGCTAAAGCGGACCCCTTTGTTTTATCCTGGTTGGACGAGTGCCGGTTGAAAATATGGCTGGCGGAAGGCGACCTGGATGCGGTGATGCTCTGGTTGCAAAAGTGCGGTCTGCTGCCAGATGAGCCCTTTAGTTACTTACATGATCTGCACCACCAAAACCTGGCCCGGGCGCTGGTGATTCAGGGCATCCTGTCTCCTTCCATCCCGGCATCCGCCCACGTCGCGCCGCTCCTGTCTCGTCTGCAAATGGCTGCCGTCAAGGCGGGTTGGGTGCATGAAGAGATCAAGATTTTGGTTTTACAGGCTGTTCATGCTCAGGCGCTGGGAAAATCTGCTGCCGCGCGCCAAAGCCTGGCGTCTGCGCTCGTCCGATCTGCGCCTGGGGGCTATGTGCGCGTCTTCATAGATGAGGGGCAGATCATCAGAGAGATGCTGGCGACATGGGACGAATTATGGCGCAGCGAGCCACGTGACGCCCTGGCGCAGTGGGGGATCGAACTCAGTGAAGAGCAAATTGCCGGCATCCACCGCTATATTGCCAGACTGATTTCCGAGTATGCAAAGCCCACCCATCGAGCGGAGCCAGCGGCGCCTGCCCTGGCTGACCGGACGGGAGGCGCCCAGTCCGGCCACTCCCCCCCCGCTGCCATGGTTGAGCCGCTCTCCGCGCGCGAAATGGAGGTGTTGCGCCTCCTGGCGCAGGGTTACGCGGACAAGAAAATTGCCGGAACTCTGACCATAGCCCGCGAAACTGTGCACAAACATCTCAAGAACATCTACGGCAAATTGGGCGTGCACAGCCGCACCGCCGCCATTGCTCGCGCCCGCGAGTTGGGCCTGTTGTAAGCTCCCCCGCGCAGAATACCCCATCAATACCCCTTTTGGGGACTGATCCCGCCGCCCCTTTGTTTTATCATTTAGCCAGTACACAATTTCCCATTGGCAACCATACCAATGGTCTTTTCACCCACTCCTGGGCCCTCTCCGGAAAGCCCCCTTCTCCCTGAAGGGGACTGGGGGTTTACTTCCCTCGTTTGCCTGATTATTTTCTCAAACCTGAGCAGGAGAGGCCCTGGGTGGGAGATTCCAGCACAGTCCTATGAATCAAGGAAACCCCCTGCCAGCCAACACCTATCGCATCCGGATTAAAGGCGTTCTGGATCACACCGTCGCTGATTGGTTTGGCGACATGATCATTACTTCCCAGGCAAATGGACAGACCCTGCTGGTCGCCCAGTTTGCCGACCAGCCGGCCCTGCGCGGTTTCCTGGACCAACTCTGGAATCTCAACTTCACCGTACTATCGCTCGAAAGAATCGAGAATGAAAACAACGGAGGTTCAGGAGGTTAACATGAAAACGTTCTTAACCCTTACTATCGCTTTAATTCTGCTGGCATCTTGCGCCGCGCCACAGACCCAACCCACGCCTACCCCCGCCGAATCCAGCGCCGGCGTGGCCACAGACACCCCCCAGGCAATCATGCCCAATCCGGCCTCGGTTTATTGCCAGGAACAGGGCTACCAATCCGAAATCCGCACGGCGGCAGATGGCAGCCAATCTGGCGTCTGCATCTTCCCCGATGGCACGGAATGCGACGAATGGGCTTATTATCGCGGCGAGTGTGGCCCCACCCCTCAAAACGAGAATACACCCACGCCCCAGGCGAATATGCCCAACCCGGCCTCGGTCTATTGTCAGGAACAGGGCTACCAATCCGAAATCCGCACGGCGGCAGATGGCAGCCAATCCGGCGTCTGCATCTTCCCCGATGGCACGGAATGTGACGAATGGGCTTATTACCGCGGCGAGTGCGGACCCGCCGATCAGGACGAGAACACGCCTTCGCCCCCAGCCATCCCCACCGCGCTCCCCATTGACCCCTCCCTGTATGAGGGTTGGCAGCCCTACACCCACGCCGTTTACGGATTCTCCATGATGCTGCCCGCAGATTGGGTCGTGGAAGAGATCGCTGCAAACGATCCGCTCCTGGGCGGCCATTTGCTGAATCTTCATCCCCAGGCGGGCACTGGCAAAGAGAATATCCGCCTGACCTTTCGCCGCGTAGGCGAGGAGACGCTGCTCTGGCCCATGGGCGTGGGGCAAGGCGAGTTCATCCCCCAGGGAACGTTGGACGTGGCTGGCTTGCCGGCACAGCGCGTACTCCTGGTTTGTCCTACTGGCGAGATCACGTCCATCTGGTATCACCAGGATGAGGGTCAACCCAATGTGACGCGCGGCGATCTGGAGTTTGGCATCATCTTCACCGCTGCCAGCCATTGCGAAGCCGGTTACAGCCTGAGCGGCAAAATCCAGCAAGTGGGCGAGATGATCATTGCCTCCTTGCAAACACCCTAAAAAAAATGCGCCTGACACCCACCGCCGCCGCAAATCTCCGCGCTCTTCGCGTCTCCGCGTGAATCTATCAAGGAGCAAAAACGTGACAGCTCAAATTGCCGGCACAAGTCCCGCTACCAAAGAAACGACGCCGCCAACCTGGACGCAACGCCTTGCCCTGTTCATCGTGCTCCTGGCCTGTGGACTGTTGGTTTTCGTGATCTTCAGTCATTACGTCCCCGTCTATACGGGAACCGCTGGCAAGACAGGCCGAATCATGGTCGCCGTCATTTTTCTGGCGCTCGCTCTCTTCGCGCGAACCCATGAACGCCTGCGAAAATATTGGCTGATTCCGTTCGCCTTCTTCACAGCCTTGACGGCTATCAGCGTTGACTATTACCTTGGTCTCAGTAAATGGATCATCCCCGCACTGGGAATGGAATTGGACTCTCCGGCTGGATGGGCAATGGATAAACTCGAAAGCTCCCTGCTGGGTATCGTCATGGTGTTGGTCCTGAACCGGCTTGCCGGCCAAAGCGCCGCCGCCCTGTACATCCGGCGCGGCAACCTGCGCCTGGGTCTGATTGTTGGTCTGGTGGCCCTTGTCGTGATGACGGTCACCGTTATTCCGGTCACAGAGCTATGGTTCAAAGGCGAAAATCTCACCTGGGGCCGCCTCCTGCCCTGGGCGCCATGGGTAATGATCTTTGTGCTGGCCAACGCCAGCAATGAAGAACTGCTATTTCGCGGATTGTTCATCGGCAAAATAGAGCCGTTGTCAGGCAGATTCATGACAAACGTGGTCACGACCATTCCATTTGTGTTCGTGCATTCCTATACAGGTTACGCCACAGACACGACCATCTTTCTCGCCCTGCAGCTCCTGCCGCTTTCGTTGGCCTGGTGCTGGCTCATGCAAAAAACGAACAGCATCTGGGGCTCCATCTTGTTCCATGCCGCCATGGATATTCCTGTCGCGGTAGGGATTTTCTCGAGTTTGTGATGCCAAAATGGCCGTAACTTTTCAGACCTGGCAAGCAGAGGTTTCCCTGACAAGAAACATCAGCCGCCTGACGTTTGGAGGGCAACATGAAAACTCCATATATCCTCACACTCTCAGATCCTTCTGCCGCCCTGGAAAACGTGGGCGGCAAAGGCCTCTCTCTGTCCAAAATGCTCAATGCCGGGCTGCCTGTCCCGCATGGATTCCACGTCACCACAGACGCCTACCGCGCTTTCGTTCAGGCCAATGATTTGCAGGCAAAGATTCTCGCCGCCTTGCCAGATGGCAATACGCCGCTGCCCGCGTCCCTGGAAACGGCGGCGGCGGCGATTAACCGGCTCTTCATTGAATCGGAAATCCCCGGTGAAATCATCTCTGCCATCACCGTTGCCTATACCGCTCTCTGCCAGCGCCACTCGAAAGACGGGGATCGCCAACCGGTAGCTGTTCGTTCCTCCGCTACCGCCGAAGATTTGCCGGAAGCCTCTTTCGCCGGCCAACAGGAAAGCTATCTCAACGTCTCTGGCATCCAGGACGTTCTGGCTGCCGTCAAAAACTGTTGGGCATCGCTCTGGACAGCGCGCGCTATTGCCTATCGCCGCAAAAACAACATAGACCAGAATACCGTCGCCCTGGCTGTCGTCGTGCAGGAAATGGTTGCTGCCGAAGCTGCCGGCATTCTCTTCACGATGAACCCTCTGAACGGCCATAGCGATGAAATGGTCATCAATGCCGCCTGGGGCCTCGGCGAAGCCATCGTTGGCGGGCGGGTCTCGCCCGATACCATTGTGGCTGACAAAGCCACCGGCAAAGTTAAAAAGATGGACGTGGCCGAAAAACAGGTCATCACTGTGGTTACGGCGGCAGGCACAGAGGAGAGACCGCTGCACGACGCGCGGCGCAAAGCGCCGGCGCTGAACCGGCGGCAAGTCGCCGAACTGGTGCATATTGCCCGCGCGATTGAGACATTTTATGGCTGCCCGCAGGACATCGAATGGTGCCGCGCCCATGATCGTTTCTACATCGTGCAGTCGCGCCCCATCACCGCCCTGCCGGCATGGCAACCCACTGCGCCCACTGAATGGAAACTGCCCCAGGGCGCATACGCCGCCATGCGCAACAACATCGTGGAATTGATGGCTGAACCGCTCTCTCCCCTGTTCGCCACCCTTGGGCTTACAGCTATCAACGCCAGCCTGTCCGGCCTGATGAATGACACGTTTGCCCTGCGCGGCATCATGCCGCCTGAGATCATTGTCGTGGTCAACCACTATGCCTACAACAACGGTTCGGTGACGGCGAAAGGCGTGGCACGCATGATTTTCGGCGCGCCGAAAATCCTGAAGGCGATGTTCACCGGCGCCGTGGAACGTTGGACAGAAACGGGACGTCCGCGCTACCATGAAACGGTTGCTGGCTGGCAGGCGCAGAATTGGCGGGATTTCCCCTCAGTCGCACTGGTAGATAGCGCCAGCCAATTGACTCAGTCCGCCATTGACGCCTATGGCGCCTTGCTCTCCGGCGTTATCCCCGCCGCCTGGATCACCGAAGCCTGGTTTACCGCCGTGTACAACCGGCTAATCAAGCGCCGTGACGATCCCGCCGCCCCCACTTATTTGCTTGGCTATGACAGCCTGCCTATCCAGGCTGACAAATCACTATATAGCCTGGTGGAGTGGACGCGACAGCAGCCCGCTCTGGCTCAATGCCTGCAGCATACGCCCACCAGCCAACTGGCTGCCTTGTGTGACAGTGATCTGGTCCCGGCTGATGTCCCGCCTGTAGTGTGGCAAGAATGGCGCGCCCGCTTCCACCGCCATTTGCACCAGTTCGGGCACATGATCTACGATCTGGACTTTATCTACCCCGTCTCCGCCGATGATCCTGCCCCTGTGCTGGAAGGGCTCAAACTCTATCTGCGTGGGCAGGGAACGAATCCTTTCACCCGCCAGCGCCTGTTAGTAGAACGTCGCCAGCAGGCTGTGCGCGCCACGCAGCAGCGCTTGCAAGGGCTACGCTTGAAATGGTTCACCAACCGTCTGGCCGCGGCCCAAAAATTCGCGCCCCTGCGCGAGGATGGGCTGGCTGAAATCGGCCTGGCATACCCCCTCATCCGCCAGATGTTGCGCGAGTTGGGCCGTCGCTTTGTGCAACAGCACGTTATCCCCGCCGCAGACGACATCTTCTGGCTGACCGGGGATGAGGTGCGCGCCACGGCCGCCCGGCTGGATGCCGGCACGCCTGCATACGCCCTGGTCGAAATCGTCTCGCTACGCAAAGCGGAGCACCGGGCCGCGTTGAGCGTCACTCCCCCCCTGGCGCTGCCGCAAATGAAGGTCTTTGGCTTTGACTTGATGTCGCTTAAAGCCAGACGTGGT
The DNA here is from genome assembly GCA_964421605.1 of uncultured Ardenticatenaceae bacterium. Taxonomy (GTDB): domain Bacteria; phylum Chloroflexota; class Anaerolineae; order Promineifilales; family Promineifilaceae; genus JAGVTM01. The sequence goes on from CAYQYJ010000044.1 coordinate 11,558, forward strand.
CGCGGCGGTGAAAACGTGCTCAAAGGCGTGGCTGCCAGCCCCGGCAAAGCAACGGGAACTGCCCGCGTTCTCCATGGCCCCGAAGATTTCAGCCAGATGCAACCCGGGGACGTCCTGGTCGCCCCTATCACCACGCCCGCCTGGACGCCCCTTTTCGCCATGGCTGCGGCCATTGTTACCGATGTCGGCGGGCCGCTCTCGCATGGTTCTATTGTGGCCCGTGAATATGGCATCCCCGCCGTGCTGGGCGCCGGCGTCGCCACCCGGCGTATCCGGAATGGGCAAACGATCACAGTAGATGGCGGAGCTGGCGTCGTGACCCTGCTCAACGGATCGCGATTATGAGTTTTTGATAAGTGACGCAGAATGCCATTTGCCTGAACCGCTGAACCTGCTATACTCATACATGGCTCCCCCCCCAGAGGTGGTACGCTTAGCGCCCGCTGAGCGTCCACCTCATTTTTTTATCCCCCCCAAACAAACTACAAAACGACTTTTCTGTGCGTCCAACGCCACTGTAGGGGCGTATTGCATCCGCCCTATCAAGAAATCGCACCCTTCGCCCTCTCCGAGAAGCCCCCATCCCCCTGGGGGACTGCCCTTTTAGGGTGATGGGGGCTCTGCCCCTGAGTCGCCCGCCGCCCCATTTACCGGATCATCTTCTTTATCCTGACCTCAAGGAGATAAAGTCATGACAGGCAAAACCAGGCCCTTTGACACAGCCGCCTACGTCGCCCGCATCACCAGCGGCCCCTGCTTCATTTGCCAGATAGTGGCCGGCAACCCCGACTACCCCCACCACATCATCTACCAGGACGAGCAAACCATCGCCTTCCTCAACGCCTATCCTCCCCTGTATGGCTACACCCTTGTCGCCCCCCGCCAGCACCGCGAACAAGTCACCGCGGACTTCACCCAGGCCGAATACTTGCAGCTTCAAGCCGTCATCTACCGCGTCACCGAAGCTGTGCGCCGCGTTGTGCCGGCAGAGCGCGTCTACCTCCTCTCCCTCGGCAGCCAGCAAGGCAACAGCCACGTCCACTGGCACATCGCCCCCCTGCCCCCTGGCATCCCGTTCCACCGGCAGCAGCTAGCCGCCCTGCAAGTAGACGACGGCATCCTCGACCTGTCAGAAGCCGACATGTCTGCCCTGGCAGCCCGCATCCGCGCCGCCCTGTAACGCCGTTTCAGTAGATCCAAAATCCGCCACGAATGCCACGAATGAGACGCCTTTTTCGTGTAATTCGTGAAATTCGTGGCAAAAACCTGGATCTGCCTGGTTTGGCTGAAACACCCCTCGCCGTTACAATTCTCACAGGGCGTGGATCAAAATCAATCTGCGAAATCTGCGCAATCTGTGATTATTTTCTCCAAAATCAGCGCCCCATCAGCGTTACCTGCGTCCTGTCTCCTATCCCTTGGCCCGTTCCTTTTCATCTACCTGGCATGACCGACACTGCGCCATCACCCACCGTTGCCCCTGTAACCTTTAAGCAGACCAATGCCGGCCGCATCTTGTGGCGCAGCTTTGGCTACCTGCGCCCCTACTGGCGGCTCACCGGCGGGGCATACGCCTCCATGGTCATCATCAGCGCCCTGAACTTAATTGTGCCCCAGTTCATTCGCTGGATTGTGGACCGCGGCATTCAGCAGCAGAACCTCTCCCTGCTCACCTGGGCAGTGCTAGGGCTGCTGGCGCTTACGCTGGGCAAAGGCATCCTGAGCTACTGGCAGGGGCGCTGGACCGAAATCGCCTCCCAGGGAGTCGCCTACGATTTGCGCAACGCCATCCATAGTAAACTGGCGGCTCTCTCCTTTTCCTACCACGATCGCACCGAAACGGGCCAACTGCTCTCCCGCTCCGTCCAGGACGTAGAGCGCATCCGCTTCCTCACCGGACGCGCTTTGCTGCGCCTCACCGAAGGCTCCGTCCTGCTGTTGGGCACGGCGGTGGTGTTGGCAATCATGAACTGGCAGTTAGCCCTGCTGACCCTGATCGCCATGCCCCTGCTGGCAAACCGCGCCTTGCAATTTGGCCGGCATTTTCGCCCCCTCTCCCTGGCCATCCAACAACAACTCGCCATTGTCACCACCCGCCTGGAACAAAACCTGCGCGGCGCGCGCATTGTCAAAGCCTTTGCCCAGGAACCCGCCGAAGTCGCCCACTTTGCCGCCGACAACCGCCACTGGTTCGACCTGGAAGCCCGCTCCGCCCGCCTGCAAGCCCTCAACGTCCCCCTGATGGATTTCATCGCCAACGTGGCCACCGTCGTCGTCATCTGGTATGGCGGCATCCTGGTCGTTAACGGCAGCCTGACGTTGGGCGAGTTGGTCGCCTTCTCCACCTACCTGGGGCAACTGGTGCAGCCGGTGCGCCGTCTGGGCATGATTGTGCCGGCAGTCGCCATGGCCGCCGCCTCCGGCGAACGCATTTTCGAGATTCTGGACGCCCGCTCCGACGTCGCCGACGCCCCCGACGCCATCGAATTGCCCCCCGTGCGCGGTCGCGTCACCTTTGAAAACGTCTCCTTTGCCTATTTTCGCGGCCACAAAGTCCTGGACGACATCAGCTTTACCGTCGAACCCGGCCAGGTTATCGCCTTGTTGGGAACCACCGGTTCTGGCAAATCCACCATCATCAACCTCATCCCCCGCTTCTACGACCCCACCGCCGGGCGCATTACCATTGACGGTCACGACATTCGCCGCATCAAACTCGCCTCTTTGCGCGACCAGATCGGCATTGTGTTGCAAGAAAGCGCCCTCTTCGCCGCCAGCATACGCGAAAATATCGCCTTTGGCCGCCCGGACGCCAGCGAGTCCGAAATCATCGCCGCCGCCCAGGCTGCTCAGGCGCACGACTTCATTATGGCTATGCCCCAGGGGTACGACACCCGCGTGGGCGAACAGGGTTCCACCCTCTCCGGCGGGCAGCGGCAGCGCCTGGCGATTGCCCGCGCCCTGCTCAAAGACCCGCGTATCCTCATTTTGGACGACGCCACCGCCAGCGTAGATACGGAAACGGAGCGGTTGATCCAGATCGCCTTGCAGCGGTTGATGCGCGCCGATGGCGGAACGGCGCGCACCTCGTTTGTCATTGCCCAACGGCTGAGTACGGTGCGGCTGGCGGATTTGATACTGGTGTTGCAGAAGGGGCGCATTGCCGCTGCCGGCACGCACGAAACCCTGCTGCAACGCTCCCCCCTCTACGCCGACATCTACTACCGCCAGCTTCGACCTGGCAGCGAAGGACAGAGCCCATGAGCTTTTCTATCGGTTCTGCTGGCGCCAACATGGGCCCGCGCGGCGCGCTGGAGCGGTTTGGCGAAGAAGGTGAACAACACGCCATTGACTGGCGTTCCACGGGCTGGCGCGTTATTGTGCGCCTGCTCGCTTACTTGCGCCCTTACTGGCGGCGTATGGCGGCGGCATTTCTCTGCATGTTGCTCGCTTCCGCCCTCACCCTGTCCACGCCCTACCTGGTCAAAGTCGCCATTGACCAATACATCACCGTGGGCGATGCCGCCGGCTTGACGCGCATTGCCTTGCTGCTCCTGGGCGCATTCCTGGGCATTTACCTGGCTTCCGCCGCCCAACGCTACTTGCTCTCCTGGGTGGGGCAGCGCGTGCTGGCTACGCTGCGCTTCCAGCTTTTTGAACATTTGCAGCGCCTTTCCCTGGGTTACCACGACAACCACATCGTCGGCGTCACCATCTCCCGCGTCATCAACGACGTCTCCGTCATCAATGAACTGCTGTCTCAAGGGTTGCTCACGCTGATTGGCGACACGCTGGTGCTGGTGGGCATTGTAGGCGTTATGCTCTCCATGAGTCCCCGCCTGGCCCTTATTTCTTTCAGCGTGCTGCCCTTAATGGTGCTGCTCACCTATCTGTTTGCGCGGCGGGCGCAGGTGGCTTTTCGCCAGACGCGCCAGCGCATTGCCGCCGTCGTCGGCGAACTGGCGGAGGACATCTCCGGTATGCGCGTCATCCAGGCGTTTGCCCAGGAAGGGGCTTCGCAAGAACGCTTTGACGCCGTCAATCGCGCCAACCGCGACGCTTACGTGGACGCCATGTCGCTGTCGTTTGTGTTCTTGCCGGCAGTCGAATTCCTGGGCATGTTGGCTACCGCCGTCGTCCTCTGGTTTGGCGGGCGCGCCGTGGCGGCGGAAGAATTAACGTTGGGCATCATGGTCGCTTTCCTGGCTTACGTCACCCGCTTCTTCCAACCCATCCAGGAGCTAAGCCAGCTTTACACCACCCTGCAAGCCGCCATAGCCGGCGGGGAACAGGTGCTCAAGCTGTTAGACACCCCCCCTGACGTGCAGGACGCGCCAGACGCCATCCCCATGCCCCTTATCCGCGGCGAAGTGGAACTGCGCGACGTCTCTTTTGCCTACCGCCCCGATGAACCCGTCTTGTCGCACATTAATTTACGCATTGCGCCGGGCCATATGGTGGCTCTCGTTGGTCCCACAGGCGCCGGCAAATCCTCCATTGCCAACCTGGTGGCCCGTTTCTACGAAGCGACGGAAGGCGCCGTCCTGATTGATGGGATTGACGTGCGCCAGGTGCAGCAGCAGTCGCTGCGGGCGCAAATGGGGCTGGTGCCGCAAGACCCCTTTTTGTTTACGGGCACGATTGCCGGCAACATCCGCTTTGGCCGCCCCGATAAAGATGCCGCCGCCGTGGAGCAGGCCGCCCGTGTGGCCAACGCCCATGACTTCATCATGGCCCTGCCGCAAGGGTATCAGACGCCGATTCAGGAAGGGGGCGTCAATCTGTCCATTGGTCAGCGGCAGTTAATCTGCATCGCCCGCGCCGTCCTGGCTGACCCCCGCATCTTGATTCTCGACGAAGCCACCGCCAGCGTGGACACCGTCACCGAAGCCTTAATTCAAGAAGCCCTGGCTCGCCTGCTCCGCCCCACCGCCGCCGCCCCCCGCACCTCCATCGTCATCGCCCACCGCCTCAGCACCATCCGCGACGCCGACGTCATCTGCGTCGTCCAGGCCGGCCAAATCATCGCCCGTGGTCGCCACGAAGAACTCCTACAAGAAGGCGGCCTCTACCGCCAGTTATACGAACGCCAGTTCCTCCTGCGCCAGGACGATGCTCAATAAGACTAGTACCGCGACAACCTAAAAATGAGGGATGAG
>CAYQYJ010000045.1:0-16642 GCA_964421605.1 uncultured Ardenticatenaceae bacterium
ATTTTTGTAGCGCAAACTGTTAGTTTGCGCGGACAAACTAACAGTTTGTCCTACAGGCCCGCGCATGGGATTATTTATCCCGCGATGTGCTGCGCTGCCAGCCGCCCGGTGAGGACGCACGTGCCCAGGAAGGTGCCTTCCAGGGCGCGTAAGCCGTGAGAACCGCCGCCGCCGAAGCCGGCGGCTTCGCCTACGGCATACAGGTTGGGGATAGGCGTTTGCTGCGGCGTCAGGACGCGGCTGTGCAGGTCCGTCTGGATGCCGCCCAGGCTTTTGCGCGACAGGATAAACTCGCGGATGGCCACCAGGGGCATAGCGTCGGCGTCTAGAATTTTGGCGAACTTACAGGTGCGCACGCGGTCACCGCGATATTGGCGCAGGTGAGCCAGACGGCGCAGTTGGTCGTCGTTATGGAATTTGGGTCCCCGTTCAATCTGGGCGTCGTAGGCGGCAATGGTTTCTTGTAAAGCCGCTGCCGTGACGTAGGGTTGGCCCGTGAGGGCGTTCATTTTGTCTGCCAGTTCGGTCAGGGAGTGGGCGACCACAAAGTCGGGGCATTCGTCCACCATTTTTTGCAGCAGCTTTTCGTTGCCGCGCAGCAGGTCTAGCAAAAAGGCGACCAGTTTCTTCTCGCGGATGGCGTCATTGAACTCAGCGCCAGAGATAGCCAGCTCTTTCTTGGCGATTCTCCAGTTCATGAGCTGCCAGGAGTGTTTGACGGGCTGCCGGCATACCTGCTCCACCAGATAGCGCGTATCATACCCCGAAATGAGCGGCGCATCCCCTAATCGCCGTCCATCGTACCCCAGCCACAGCGCCGACTTGGGCGGCACCAGGCTGAGACCATGATCGGGGCGATTGGGTTTGGGATGGGGATGGTGTACGCCCGCGGCATAATGCCACGATTTGTCCAGATGGGTGATATGCGCATTGACGCCAGCGGCGGCGCGCAGTAGCTGACCATCGGCGTAGGGGTGGGAGCCGTTGAGGATGGTTTCGGGCGGCTCGCCCCAGGGTGGAAACCAATATTCTTTGACCAGATCAATGCTGCCGCAAATGCCGCCAGCGGCAATAATGATGTGGCTGGCGGCGACTGTGAAAGGTGCGCCGTCCTGCTCATCTATGCCGCTGACGCCGCTGGCTTGACCAGCGTGCGTGTCAATCTGGGTGACGTTGTGGCGGAAGAGTGAGCGCAGGTTGGCGGCATTTTTGTGTTGTTTCAGCCCGGCTAACAGGGCGGTTACCAGACCGTGCCCGGTGCCCCAGACCATGTGGAAACGGGGCACGGAGTTGCCAGGGGTGTACATGCCTCGTTCCACCCAATGCACGACGGGAAAGAAGCCGACGCCAAAGTCGCCCAGCCAGCGGAAAACGTCGTCGGTGCAGCGGTTGACGTACTGCTCCGCCCAACGGCGCGGCCAGATGTCGTCTGGCTCAAATTCGGCAAAAGCCAGCCAATCTTGCAGGGCCAGTTTTGGGCTGTCTCGAATGCCCAGGCGGCGCTGGTGGGGGGTGTTGACAAAGAACATACCGCCAAAGGATTCTTTGGCCAGGCCGCCAAAGTGAGTCGGCTCATCCCGATCCAGCAGCAGCACTTTGAGATTACGCGGGCTGTACAGTAGTTCCAGAGCAGCGGCGATGCCGGCAATCCCTCCTCCCACAATCACCACATCTGCTTCATACCGTTTTTCGGCCATATTCACTCCTTTTACGCAGGGTCATGGGCGCTATACTTTCCAGTATAAGACAAACGCGCCTTATCCTCAATAGGCGCAGCCGTAACGTCTGCGCAAAATGGGGGTTAATCCATTTGCCGGCAGCCGGAGAGATTGATTTTCATCATCATCCTTTGTGATGAATTGCACGAGTCGGTTGTCTTTCCTGTTGGGGGGGAGTAAACTGACAGGGTTGAACTATCTGATGACCAGATGATGGCTCGGTCAGGGCAGTCTGGCTTGAGCGTATGCCAGCCCCCTTGAGCGCGAGATGAGCATTACTTCCTAAGCCCGCATTTCCTAATTTGAGAAGGAGTAGAACATGCAAAACTTTGGTTCATTTGTCGGAAAGTATGGTATTGAAAATCACGGCATTAGAAATGCCGGCACTGTCTACTGGAATCTATCCACCCCGATGCTCTACGAACAGGTTGTGCGCCGCCGCGAAGGCGTCATTGCCCACCTGGGGCCCCTGGTGGTACACACAGGCGACCATACGGGCCGTTCGCCCAACGATAAATTTATCGTGCGTGAACCCACCAGCGAAAACGACATCTGGTGGGGCAAGGTTAATCGTGAAATCAGCCAGGAGCGCTTTGATAACTTGCTGCGCAAAATGCTGGCTTATCTGCAAAACCGCGACCTGTTTGTTTTTGATGGCTACGCGGGCGCCGACCCTGATTATCGGCTACCCGTGCGCGTGATCACCGAATATGCCTGGCACAACCTCTTTGCCCGCAATATGTTCATTCAGGAACTCGATCCAGAGAAACTGGTCAACATTGTGCCTGGGTTTACAGTTATTGACCTGCCACGCTTCCATGCCGAGCCAGAATGGGACGGCACTAACAGCCGCACTTTCATTCTGGTTGACTTTGGCCGGCACATGGTGTTGATTGGCGGCACGGAATATGCCGGCGAAATCAAGAAGAGCATCTTCAGCGCCTTGAACTACTACCTGCCCAAACGAGGCGTCCTGAGTATGCACTGCAGCGCCAACTATGGCGAGACGAAGGAGGACACGGCCCTGTTCTTTGGCTTAAGCGGCACGGGCAAAACCACTCTGAGCAGCGATCCTGCCCGCACCCTGATTGGCGACGATGAACACGGTTGGAGCGACAATGGCGTCTTCAATTTTGAAGGCGGCTGTTACGCCAAAGTGATCCACCTGGACCCTGAGGGGGAACCGGAGATTTACGAGACGACGCGCCGTTTTGGCACTATTCTGGAGAATGTGGTGTACAACAATGACGACCGTCGTCTTGACCTGAATGATGACTCCTACACGGAAAACACGCGCTCCAGTTATCCGATTACGCACATCAAAAACGCTGATCCGTTGGGCATCGGTGGTCATCCCAGGCACATCGTCTTCCTGACGGCGGACGCTTTTGGCGTGCTGCCGCCGGTTAGCCGCCTGACCAAAGCGCAGGCAATGTATCATTTCCTCAGCGGGTATACGGCTAAAGTTGCCGGCACAGAGCGAGGCGTCAACGAACCTCAAGCCACCTTTAGCGCCTGTTTTGGCGCTCCCTTCATGCCTCTGCATCCGGGCGCGTACGCCAAACTGCTGGGGCAAAAGATGGAAGAACATAACGCTGCCGTCTGGCTGTTGAACACAGGCTGGAGCGGCGGCCCGTATGGCGTTGGCGCGCGCATCAAGCTGGCTTACACGCGCTCGATGGTGGATGCTATGCTTTCTGGTGAACTGGAAGACGCCGAGTTTGAAATAGATCCTATTTTTGGGCTGGCAGTGCCCAAACAGATCCGCGGCGTGCCAGACAAGATACTGCGCCCACGGGAAACGTGGGCGTCGCCCGCCGCCTATGACGAACAGGCGATGAAGCTGGCGCAAATGTTCCAGGCGAACTTCAAACAGTTTGAAGGCGGCGTCACTTCTGAGGTCCTGGCGGCTGGTCCCCTGCTGGTTGTGGCCTGATGAAGGTGCAGCGGTAGATTGGTTCAATCTCCCAGATTGAACCAATCTGACGGAGTTGAAGCGGGGCAACGCAGGCGGCATGGCGCGGTTCAAGGCAATTTGGCACAAAGTAAAGGGGCGGCTGTTCCTGCAGGCTGCGCCAAATGGGTTGTTGTGGCTGGACGAGTCTGCCGCCAGTGACATCTACTTACGCTATGCCCTGGTGACCATCGGGCGCGAAGACGAGATATTTCCCGCGCTGCTGTTGGATGATTGGGGCAATGAGATGCGCAAGTTGGACATTTACCGCTGGATGCGCGAAGAAGGCGACCTCTTTCCGCGGGCGGAGTTATTCGGCTACGACTGGCAAGGACAAGAAGAGCAATGCTTTTTACGCGAGTTGGAACTCCACTTGCGCCTGCCTTGCTATGCCTATCTTGACCCCGAAGCTCCTCTGGCGCAAGGGGTGCGGCTGGGGGACATTATGCTGCCCCAACCCGCTTTGGCTGCGCCAGAACGGATCAAACGTCCAGACTTTATCAACCCGCCGTTGCGTTATGCCCGTCTGAACTGGTGGCAGGGACCGCCCATGGGCCCGGCGCAGCTTGGTTACCAACCGGCGGCATTACTTTGACACCCCCCTGATCTTTGCTAGAATGTTGCGTACTCTATTGCAGGCGCTGATGCCGGCAGCCCCGCCTGAGCAGGCGCGTCAGAACTGCAATACAGCCATTGTCAGGCTTATGTTCAAATTCAAGACACTGCTTACAGCCAGCCTGGTGCTGGCGCTGATTCCTGTTCATTTGTTGCTGGACATTCCCTCCAGCCGCGCGAACCCTACCCCTGATTTTTCTCCACCAGCGGTGTCGCTAGACATTCTGGCTCCTACCTGGAAGGCGAACATTCGTCGCTGGTCGCCAGAGATATACACCGTTTCGCAAAAATATGGCCTCGATCCAGACCTGATTGCCGCGGTTGTACAGGCAGAGTCGCAAGGCGATCCAATCGCCGAAAGTTACATGGGCGCTGTGGGATTGATGGGCGTCATGCCCACCGGACCCGGCTTTGAATGGCGGCCTACCCGTGAGGAACTGCGCGATCCTTTCACTAATCTGGATTGGGGTACAGCCATTTTAACCGAAATTCTGCGCCAGTCTGGCGGTGACATTAATGCGGCCCTGGCTGCTTACAACGGCGGCTGGGAACAGACAGATATTCCTGTGACCCAGCATTATGCCGCTCAGGTGTTGAATTTCTACGGGCAGGCAGTGGCTGCGCGCTCTGGTATCTCCCCCGAGATTGCCACTGAGTGGTCCATAGCTGTTGAATTCGACCGGGGATACATTCCCAGCGAGACGCTGCTGTTGGGCAAAGAACCCTTGTCAGGCTTGCGTACTTATGGCGAACATATGCTGTTCTACGACATAGATACCATGGGCCGCTCCTTTTACGTGCGGGCTTATGCCGTGCCTGTGGGGCTGCGTGTGCCGTGGGAGGAGTTGCCAGCGCCGTCTGGTCGTAGTGATACCGTTGAACCCATTATTCTGGCGCGCCTGGGCCTGGGCGAACCAGAAAAAGTGGCCCAATCCAACCCCCACGTCCTGTTGGCGTGTTTGCCTAGCCTGAAGCGTTTGCGGGGACGAGTCCGCACTCGTTGGTTTGCGCCTGACGATTGCCCTGCCTGGAAGAGAGCCGAAACCGCCAGTGAGTGACAACAACTCTGACGCGGCTTTATGGTTGTCGCCGGCGGCTCCGTAGTCCAATCACCCTTATATGCCTACACCATTTATGCACTTACAAATTGCCGAACAGATCGGCGCTGCGCCAGATCTGCCTGATTCTGCGCGCCATTTGCTAGAAGCAGCCTGGCCTGCCTTCTACTTTGGCAATGTCGCCCCAGACTTCCAGGCTGTCTGTGGTTTGCCGCGGGAGATGACCCACTTCTATGGCAGCCCGCCGCTGCCAGATATTGAGGCGTATGCGGTCATGCTTGCCCGTTACCCGCAGCTTGTCTATACGCCCGCGATGCCCCTGACACAGGCGGCTTTCATTGCCGGCTACTGTGTGCATTTGTTGTTTGACCTGTGCTGGTATCGCCAGATTCTCATCCCCTTTTTTGCCGATCCCCCGTATTGGCAGGACAATCGGCAGCGGTTTCTGGCCCACAATGCCCTGCTTATTTTTATGGATCGGGTGGCGTTGAATTCATTGGCGGTGGATGCCAGCCAGGAATTAGGGGCGGCTGCCCCTGAGCATTGGCTGCCTTTTGCCGCCGATGCCGAACTGATCAAATGGCGCGACAATCTGACGCCGCAACTGCGGCCGGGCGCCAGTGTGCAGACGATTGACATATACGCCAGCCGGATGAGGCTGGTTCCCACTGAATTTGCCGCCAATGTACAAGACCCTGATTGGATGGCGCAGCACGTTTTTGACAAAGTTCCTCTGGCTACTGTACAGGCTATTCTCGATGCCTGCCGGCAGCGCAGCCTGTCTCTGATCGCCCAATATCTGGCTGTTCCCGCAGCGCTGCCCCTGGTTTGATACCCTCTATTCCCATGTCTGTTCAACCCGCTTCACCTCGTTCCAACGTTCAAGTTCGCTTCCCTGATGACCGTGTCTTTGCAGGGCCCATCGGTACACTACTGGAGACGTTTATTCAGGCGGCGGAACCCGCGCCTGGTCAACGAGCCGTAGCTGCTTTGCTCAATGGCAAATTGCGCGAGTTATCTCAGCCAGTCTATCGAGACGCCGATGTGACGCCCATTCTGATGGCTGATTCAGATGGTGTGCGCATATACCGCCGCTCTCTCAGCTTCCTGATGATTGCCGCTGCCGCTGAAGTGTTGCCGCAGCAATGCCTTACGGTACACCATTCCATGCCGTTTGGCGGCTACTACTGTGAGCGCACCGTAAACTGCCACGACATCCAGGAGCCATTCATCACCGAAGCCGAATTAGCCCGTCTGAAGCAGCGCATGTGGGAGCTGGTACAGGCTGATCTGCCTATTGCCCAGGTGCGGGTTCCGCTGGATGCGGCGCTCAAACTGTTCCGCGAGTGGGGCGATCTGGAGAAGGCTGACCTGTTTGCCAAGCGACGCAAAGATTATTTGACGCTGTATGAACTGAATGGGGTGCACGATTATTTCCACGGCTTTATGGTGCCGCGCACCGGTTACCTGGATCTGTTTGATTTGCGCCCTTATAATCGCGGATTCATTTTGCAGTTTCCGCGGCGACATGAGCCGGACAGGCTGCAACCTTTTGAAGACGAACCCCGTCTGGCGCAGGTGTTTCAAGAGTATTCAAGCTGGTTAGACGTGGTGGGCACGCCCAGTGTGGCTTCCTTGAATCGGGCTATCCGTGAGGGACGGCTGCAAGAAGTGGTCCTGGTGGCTGAGGCGCTGCACCAACAACAGTTGGCGACGATTGCCACGCAAATTGCCCAGCGACGACCTGCGCTCAAACTGGTATTGATTTCGGGACCGACGAGCGCGGGCAAGACTACCTTTAGCAAACGGCTGGCAGTGCAGTTGTTGGCGCATGGCATCCATCCGGTGGCGGTGGCGATGGATAACTACTTTGTCAACCGGGAAGATACGCCGCGAGATCCCAATGGGGATTATGATTTTGAGCAGTTTGAGGCGGTGGATGTGGCTTTGTTCCAGCAGCACCTGCGGGACCTGTTGGCTGGCGAAACGATCATTCAGCCGCGTTATAATTTTCACACGGGACAGCGAGAGCCGGGGGAACCGCTGCGGATTGGGCCCAAGCACGTGTTAATTGTAGAGGGCATACATGGGTTGAATCCGCGGTTGGTTGCCGGCATTCCCGCCGAAACCATGTACCGCATCTTCATCTCCGCCTTTACTCAACTCAACCTGGATCGCCACAATCGTGTCCCCACCACTGACACCCGTCTCTTGCGTCGTATCGTGCGCGACGCTTCCCACCGCGGCTACAACGCGGCAGCCACCATCCGCCGCTGGCAGAGCGTGCGTCGCGGCGAGAAGAATTACATCTTTCCCAACCAAAACAACGCCGACGTCTTCTTTAATTCTGCCCTGGTCTATGAAGTCGCTGCCCTGAAATCGTTGGCGGAACCGCTCCTGCTGCAAGTTGAACCAGGCACGCCAGAGCGCATCGAAGCCAACCGCTTACTGGCTTTTCTCCAATGGTTTGACACCATTGGTCTGGATGGAATCCCCAGCGACTCTATCCTGCGCGAGTTTGTGGGCCAATCCATCATGGAGTATTTCAGTCCGTGGCGGCATGGCCTGGGCGAGTAACCTATGGACGGCGTTATTCCAGCCACAGGGGGAATTAACGCTCACGATTACGGAGAAACGATGCACACTACATTTGTGACCACGACGCGAGGATTGGATCGGACGTTACCGCCCATGCGTTTGTACGAAAAGGCGAAACGGCTGGGCATCTGGAACCCCAGCGACCTGGACTTTAGTCAGGATAAGAAAGATTGGCAGCGGCTGTCGCCCGAAGAGCAAGACCTGGTGCTGCGCCTGACTTCCCTGTTCCAATCGGGAGAGGAGGCGGTGACGCTGGATTTGCTGCCGTTGATTATGGCGATTGCCCAGGAAGGTCGCCTGGAAGAGGAGATGTTTCTGACCACGTTTTTGTGGGAAGAAGCGAAGCACACGGACTTCTTCAACCGCTTCCTGGTGGAAGTGGCGGGCGTCAGCGGGGATTTGAGCCATTACCATACGCCCGATTACCGCACGATTTTTTATGAGGCGCTGCCGCAGGCGTTACAGGCGCTGCGCCTGGACCCGTCGCCCGCGGCGCAGGTGCGCGCATCGGTCACGTACAACATGATTGTAGAGGGAATGCTGGCGGAAACGGGTTACCACGCTTATTTCACGGTGATGCAGCGCCAGAATTTACTGCCGGCGCAGCGCCAGGGCATTCACTATCTCAAGCAAGACGAATCTCGCCACATTGCTTATGGCATTTTTCTGCTGTCGCGGTTGATTGCTGCCGACGACTCCTTGTGGCAGGTGGCGGAGGATACGTTTAATGCGTTGGTGATGCCGGCAATTGGCATCATCAGTGAAGGTTTGGCGGCTTACGACCCCATCCCTTTCGATTTGAGTGAAGCGGAGTTCACGGACTACGCCATGAACCAGTTCCAAAAACGCATCGCCCGCCTGGAGCGCGCCCGCGGCGCTTCCCTGGACGACATTTACCGCGTCACCCAGCAAGCCATAGACCACAACGACGCTTGAAATGGACAGGACTTGCGCAGTTACCAGAGTACAAAAGTCTTTAAGACTTTTGTACTCTCTCTGGCGCCGCGTAAGTTCTAATAGAATGAAAGTAGAGATTGGTTCAATCTCCCAGATTGAACCAATCCTCGTCGCCGCTAACCCTTTTTCGCGGTCAGGGCGTGTTTGACCTCGCCAATGGCGCGGGTGATTTCAATGTCGCGCGGGCAGGCGTTAGTGCAGTTAAAAATGGTGCGGCATTTCCAGACGCCGAAGGTATCCCCGACGACTTCCAGCCGCAGGTCTGCCCCTTCGTCGCGGCTGTCAAAGATAAAACGGTGCGCCTGGACAATGGCTGCTGGGCCTACGTATTTGTCGTTTGCCCAAAAGCTGGGGCAAGAAGTGGTGCAGGCTGCGCACAGGATACATTTGGTGGTGTCGTCGAAGATGGCTCGATCTTCGGGCGATTGCAGCCGTTCCCGCCCATTTGCCGGCACGGGGCTGTCATTGATAAAGTACGGCAGCACCGAGCGGTAATGCTCCATGAACGGTTCCATGTCCACAATCAAATCTTTCAAAACAGGCAGCCCCAAAATGGGTTCCACTTGAATCTTTAGCGATTGCTGCCCCGGCTTAGCCAGACGAGCCACCAACATTTTGCAGGCCAGGGCGTTGGCTCCATTGATGCGCATGGCGTCTGAGCCGCACACGCCGTGCGCGCACGACCGCCGCAGCGATAAAGAGCCGTCCATCGTCCACTTGACACGGTGCAGCAGTTCCAGCACGGTGTCATTGGGCGCCACGTTGTCTAAGGTGTATTCGCCCCACCACGGCTTATCGCGCAATTCCGGGTTATAGCGTCGAATGCGTAATAGAACTTGCATCATGATCTCCTTTTGCCAGATTGCGCTTAATAGACGCGCTTCTTGGGTTGGTAACGGCCAATGGTGACGGGTTTATACGATAGTTCATAACGGCCATCTGTGGTGCGCAGGCAAAAAGTGTGCTGCAACCAGTTGGCATCATCCCGTTCCGGGTAGTCGTCGCGGGCGTGCCCGCCGCGGCTTTCGGTACGCGCCAGGGCGGATAGGGTCGTCACTTCGGCCAGGTCGAGCAGGCAGCCTAACTCCCACGCTTCCAGCAGATCCGTGTTGAACTTTTTGCCTTTGTCGTCAATGGTCACATCTTGAAATTCCTGCTGGAGTTGTTTCAGAATGGCCTGCGCATTTTGCAGCAGTTTCTCTGTACGGAAGACGCCGACGTTCGTGGTCATTGCTTTTTGCATGTTCTGGCGCAGCACGTGGGGTCTGGTATTGCCTTTGTGGCTGCGGATGCGCTCAAACTCCGCCATTACTTCGTCAGCAGCCCCGTCGGGTAGGGGGGATAGCGGGGTTTGCCGGCAATATTCCACCATGTGCTTGCCGCCGCGTCGCCCGAAGACCACCAGGTCTACCAATGAATTTGTGCCCAGGCGATTGGCGCCATGCACTGAAACGCAAGCCACCTCACCCGCCGCATACATCCCGTTCAGCACCGTTCCCTGCGTGTCCAAAAGCACCCGCCCATCCACATCTGTGGGAATACCGCCCATAGCGTAGTGCGCCGTTGGCTGGATGGGCATAGGCTCCTTGAGCGGGTCAATACCTAAATAAGTGCGCGTGAAGTCGGCAATGTCGGGCAGTTTAGCCTCAATGTACGCATCGTCAATCCGCCGGCTTTCCCCGTCTTTCTCGAAATAATAGTTGACCGTTTTCGGACGCACGTCCAGGTGAACGTAATTCTGCCCATTGATGCCTTTACCCCTGGCAATTTCCAGATAAATGGCGCGGCTGACGACGTCGCGGCTGGCCAGGTCTTTGATGGTGGGGGCGTACCGTTCCATGAACCGCTCGCCGTCGGAATTGAGCAAAATACCCCCTTCGCCGCGCACGCCCTCGGTGATCAAGATACCCAGCTTGTAGATGCCTGTAGGATGAAACTGGAAGAACTCCATATCCTCCATGGGCACGCCGCGGCGCAAGCAAATGGCTGCCCCGTCCCCCGTCAGCGAATGGGCGTTAGACGTGACCTCCCAACAACGGCCCCAGCCGCCCGTGGCAAACAAGACGGCTTTGCTGTGGAAGATGTGAAAATCGCCTGTTGCCAGTTCGACCGCCACCACGCCGCGTACTTCATTGTCCACGCGAATTAAGTCAACGACCTGAAACTCGTCATAAAAGTTGACTTGATTTTTAATACATTGCTGGTACAGGGTTTGCAGAATCATGTGACCTGTGCGGTCAGCAGCGTGACAGGCGCGGTGGACGGGTTTGCCTGTTTCATTGTTGGTATGCCCGCCAAAGCGGCGCTGCGAGATTTTGCCGTTGGGGAAGCGGTCAAATGGCAGACCCATGTGCTCCAGCTCGATGACAGCGTCAATAGCCTCCTGGCACAGCACGTCAACGGCGTCCTGGTCAGCCAGATAGTCAGACCCCTTGACCGTATCATAAGCGTGCCATTCCCAGCTATCCGTCTCGCCTTCCATGTTAGCCAGGGCGGCGCTGATGCCTCCCTGGGCGGTGCCTGTATGGGAGCGGGTGGGGTACAGCTTGGAAATAACCGCGACTTTAATCGCTTTACTGGCATGGAGCGCAGCCATCAAACCCGCCCCGCCGGCGCCAACGATGACTGCGTCAAATTGGTGAACTTGTGGTTTAGACATATGTTTTGCCTCTCTATTTACCGGGAGTTACTTCTCTGCCGGGTCATTGTGGACGTGCAGAGGATGCCCCTCAGTGATTACGGGACCGGTGTCATGACCGCATCGGGTTGGAAGCTAAAAATGGCAATTGCCGACCAGATGATGGTAATGACCAGGAAGATAGCCAGAGCGCGGTTGATGCCGCGCACTTTGGCTTCGTCGTGGACGTAATCTTCCAGGACGTTGCGAAAACCATTTAACCCATGCGTGGCGGCAAAAGCCAGCAGGAATAAATCGTAAGCGCGCCAACCCCAGGAGCGCCAGACATCGGCGACAACTTGCAGGGTCAGGTTGTGTACGTCGCGGAAGATATGTTGCAAGAGCATATGCCCTACTGCCAGCAGGAGCAAGGCAATGCCAGACAGGCGCATAAAGAGGAAGCCGTACCGTTCCAGGGTGGAACCGCCAGCGGCGCGGCGGGGCTTTGCGCCAGCGTTTGCTGGGGGGCGGCGCAGGACGAACCACAAGATCATACCAACGACAAGTGCGCCGATGCCAATGCCCAAGACCAGACCATTAGCAGTCAGATTGTCTGGCAGCGGGAAGGAAAAGCAGCTTTCTCCATCCCTGGCTAACTCGGTGCAATGGTTGATGGTGGTGCGCAGCATGAGCAAGCCCAAAGGTACAAAGGTGACGAGAAAGAGTCCCCAAACGAAGCGGGCGCTTTTTTCCTGGTATTTCCACCAGGCGGGTTTGAAGTCTAGCAGGCTGATGCGAATGCCGTTGAAAGCGTGGAACAGGATAGCCGCCATCAAGCCAATTTCACCAACGCTAAAGGGAAACCATTTGAAGATTTCTACCGTATAGCTGTACATTTCCGGCCAGAAGGTGGCGTTGGCTGTGTCCCAGACGTGAATAACGAGAAAGGAGAGGATTGCCAGCCCGGAAATGCGGTGTGAAATCCAACTCCATTGGCCAATGTTCCCCCGGTAACGAATGCTCTCCACCACGGTGAGCTTCAACGATGACATAATGAATACCTCCAATGGGTCAGGGTGACATGTCGCTGTAAGAGACATGGTAAAGGCGCGTCCGTCTGATTGTTGGAGACGGTCACAAGAGTATACTGACACTGAAAGAACGCCTGAAGGAAATTATAGCACTGTTCTGGATGGTGGACAGTAGATACCGCATCTTGGAATCGGTTCGGCGCAGCGCACTTTCTAACATTCGCTTGCCGGGAACCGCCGCTGTTGCTACACTTTTGTTTAATGATTCGGTTTTTTGATTTGCGAGATCTGGCTCTGGTGCACCGCCTGAGCAATCAGATGATTTCGTTACATGCGGAGTCGGCATTAACGAGCGATCCACACCCGGTTCGTCGGGCGCTAGCCGGCATGTTGAGCGGGCGTCAAACTCCCACGTACATCTGGAAAGCAGACGAAAGCGATGCGACAGGCCTTGTCCAACTGCAACTGCGTGAAGATGGGACGCAGGCGCAGTTGATTTGTGTCGGGCTGGAAGGCGCCGAGTTGAATCCTGTTGACTTGTGGCTACCTTTGTTAGACCAATTGGCGGCAGAGGCGGGGCAACAAGGGGTGCAGCATTTGATTGCGGAGGTAGGTGAATTAGGGGACGAACTGCCTTTGCTGCGGCAGGCGGGCTTTGCCGTCTATACGCGCAAAGATGTGTGGCGGCTGTCTGCTTATGAAGGCGCAGCCAGGGCGCAAATTCTGACGCCGCGCCGGGCGGCAGATGATTGGGATATTCATTTGTTGTATGCCAACATTGTGCCGCGTCTGATCCAGTTG
The DNA here is from genome assembly GCA_964421605.1 of uncultured Ardenticatenaceae bacterium. Lineage (GTDB taxonomy): Bacteria > Chloroflexota > Anaerolineae > Promineifilales > Promineifilaceae > JAGVTM01. The sequence continues at coordinate 13,350 of CAYQYJ010000045.1, forward strand.
GTGGAACCGTCGCCGCCGCTGCAAGACAGCGCTGTGTGGGTGCTGCATGAAGAGGGGGAGTTGATGGCTTTTGTGCAGCGCCGTGAGGGACAGACAGCCAGTTGGATACGGTTGTTTATTCATCCAGGGGCGCATATGCCGGCAGAAGCCATCCTGGAAGCCGCGCTGCAATTGAAAACGCCTGAGCCTGCCCGTCCCGTGTATTGCTGCGTGCCTCGTTACCAGGGCTGGCTGCAAACTGTGCTGCCGCGATTGGGTTTTAGCCTGGTGGGCGGTTATGCCGTAATGGTGCGACACACGGTCAAGCGAGTACAGATGATGCAAACGGCGCGGGCTGCTGTTGTGCCGGCAAAAAGCGTGGCGGGCAGCACCCCTTTTAGCGGGCAGCATTCCCTGCCCCAGAAAGGCCGGCTTTGAGAGAATGCGCCGCGCCAGAGCGACTCTGGCGACGGCGGCAGAAGTTGACGCCGGCCCGTTAAAAAGAGTTAGCTAAGAATATGTCTGAAGAACAAGCACAAACAGAATTGCAAGCGCTTCTGGCTGTCTTGCCAGTAGGTGTGCGCGAACGGATTCAAGAAATCAATCGGAATGAAGAGTTGGTGGAGGTGGTGCTCGATCTGGGTCGCCAACCTACCGCCCGCTACGTGGATGGAGAAGTAGCGCTGCGTCAGGAAGAGGTAACCCAGGCGGAGATTGACGTGGTTGTGAAAGGGATTGGTACTTTTGATGATGATAACCGTGCCGGCATTACCCGCACCCTGCACCGCATTTCGGGCATTCGCAACCGCCGCGGCGAAGTCGTTGGTCTTACCTGCCGCGTGGGGCGCGCCGTTTATGGCACGTTGGATATCATTGCCGACATCGTGGCGGAAGGCAACAGCATCCTCCTGGTTGGCCGGCCAGGCGTGGGCAAAACAACCATGCTGCGCGAAATAGCGCGCGTCCTGTCCGAATCGAAACGGGTCATCATTGTAGACACTTCCAACGAAATTGGCGGCGATGGCGACATTCCCCACCCCGCCGTGGGGCGGGCGCGACGAATGCAAGTGCCGCGCCCCTCGCACCAGCATGAAACGATGATTGAAGCGGTGGAAAACCATAACCCGGAAGTAATCATCATTGATGAAATTGGGCGCGAGCAAGAAGCCAGGGCGGCGCGTACCATTAACGAACGCGGCGTGCAGCTTATTGGCACGGCGCACGGCAACAGCCTGGATAATCTGCTCTTGAACCCCACCCTGTCTGACCTGGTGGGCGGCATTGAAAGCGTCACCCTGTCTGACGAAGAAGCCCGCCGCCGCGGCACGCAGAAGACTGTCCTGGAGCGGCGCGCGCCGCCCACCTTTAACACCCTGGTAGAAATTCAGGAACGGCAGCGCTTGCTGGTGCATCGTCATGTGGCTGATTCCGTAGACGCCATGCTGCGTCGCCGCCCCATGAACGTGGAGGTGCGCTCCCGCGATCAAAACGGGCAAATCCAGATAGAGCGGCAAGAACTGCTGAAAGAAGCGCCTGGCATTTCGGCGCGGGCTGTGGCTTCCGGCGCGGGCCAGCGCCCTGCGCCCGAAGCGGCGCGACCGCGGCGCAGTCGCCAGGAGAGCAACGGCAATGGCAGCGGCCGGCCCCAGGCAAATTTCGTAACCAGCGGCGAACCCGCTAAATCGCTGCGCGTATTTTCTTATGGCGTGGCCCGCAATCGTATTTTGCAGGCGGGACAGACCCTGGGCGTGCGCGTGGAACTGGTAGATGAACTGGGCGACGCTGACGTGCTGTTGACCTTAAAGAATTATTATCGGCGGCGGCGGCGCGTTATCAGCGATGCGGAACAGAAGCGGAAGCCCATTTACGTACTGCGGGCGAACACGGTCAATCAGATTGAGAACTTCTTAGTAGAGGCGCTGAACCTGGAGGTGGCGCCCCCCGACCCTTTTGAGCGGGCGATCTCGGAGGCGGAAAAGGCGATTGGTCTGATTCAATCCGGGCAGCGCACAGTTGATTTAAGTCCGGCGGGTTCGGCGGTGCGTCGTTACCAACACCAACTGGCGCGGCAAGCCAATCTGGTATCGCACAGCTACGGCAAGGAGCCGAATCGCCATGTGCGCATTTTCAGCAATGTGCGCAATGAGGGCGCGGCATGAAGTTCTGAAGGATTTCCCTGAGCGGCGTGGTCGGGGTAATCTGAAACGAGAAAGGTTATGTTCATTACGTTTGAGGGGCCAGAAGGGGGGGGGAAGACAACGCAAATCAGTCTGCTGGCGTCATTTTTACAGGGCTGCGGTCATCGGGTTTTGTCTACGCGCGAGCCAGGTGGAACGCGCATAGGCGATCAGATTCGAGCCTGTTTGCATGACGTGAACAATCAGGAGATGTTTGCGCAGACGGAACTGTTGTTGTACTCGGCGTCGCGGGCGCAGTTGGTGCATGAGGTGATTCGGCCGGCATTGGCTGCCGGCATTCTCGTGCTCTGCGACCGTTTTTACGACAGCACGCTGGCGTATCAAGGGTACGGTCGCGGGCTTGACCTGACCCACCTGCGCCAGATTACGGGGTTTGCTACGACTGGCTTGAAACCAGATTTAACGCTGTTGTTTGACATAGACGTCGAATCCGGCTTGACGCGGCGCACCGCAGGCGGCGAGGAGATGAACCGGTTGGATCTGGAAGCGCTGACTTTTCACCAACGGGTGCGGCATGGTTTTCACGCTTTGGCTGCGGCGGAACCTGCGCGGTGGGTGGTGATAGATGCCGGCAGAGACCCGCAGATTGTGCAGGCGGATGTGCGCCGCCTGGTTATGAGCCGCCTGACGCCGTAAAGGTGTACAGCCGTCCATCCGCTCCCCTACAACCCTATATCCTCCCCGCCAAAGGAGGGTTCGCCGCCGGCTAATTCTGGCATTGAAGCCTCAATGGCCTCAGGCGACTCCCCCTTTTCCAGGCGATCTACCACCTCGTGAAACTCATCCCCCAGGTCTTCGCCCATTTCCCGGCTCATCTTGCGCATGAATTGGCCTAAGGCGCGGGGGTCTTCCTCATCCAGGCCCGCCATCATACTGTCATCGGCCATAGTGTCAAAGCGAGCTTCCTCTGATTTACCCAGGGCCACTCGTCCGATGATGCGCTGCATGGCGCTGCTGTGACAATGAGGGCAGATGGGTTGAGCCGTGTCATATTCCTCATAGGTGAAAAACAGACGCGCGCGGCGGCGACAGGTCTGGCAGCGATAGTCATACATTGGCATGGTTGAATTCTTACCTCACAAAACGATGTTGATGTTACGCAGCTAATTATACCCG
>CAYQYJ010000046.1:0-7355 GCA_964421605.1 uncultured Ardenticatenaceae bacterium
GTCCAGGGATTCATATTCATGCTGCACCAGCCAAAGGCTGATGCCCGCCAGGATTTCTGACAACCGCTGCACGCCGTTCTTCAATAATTCCGAAGCCATTGTGGTCACGGTGGCCCCCGCCGCCAACCCTTTGAGGACATCGTTGGTGGTGTGGATGCCTGTCGCCAGAGCCAGGTCTGCCTTGACGCGCCCGTAAAGAATAGCGGTCCAACGCAGGGGCAGCCGCAGTTCGTCGGATGTACTCAGCGTCAGGTGGGGGACAACGGCTCCTTTTTCCAGGTCAATGTCTGGCTGGTAGAAGCGGTTAAAGAGAATAAGGCCATTGGCGCCATTGTCCACCAGGCGTTGCGCCATGTTGGGGATGGCGCTGTAAAACGGGCTGAGTTTGACGGCTACGGGAATTTTGACCGTGTTTTTGACTTCGCGCAGCACTTCGATAGCCATCTCTTCCACTTCGGCGCCTGTGACCTGGGGGTTGGTGGGCAGGTAGTAGACGTTGAGTTCCAAAGCATCCGCGCCAGCCTGTTCGATTTGCTTGGCAAACGAGATCCAACTGCCGCTGGAGACGCCGTTGATGCTGGCAATCACGGGAATGTGGATGGTCGCTTTGGCTTGTTGGATGTGGGTGAGATACGCTTCGGGGCTGGTGTCGCGATAGGTGGGGGGAGCCGGGTAGTAGGAGCGGGCTTCGGCCTGATCGTTGCTGCCTTCAAACAGGACGGGGTCCACAATGCCCACGTCCCGATTGATGTCTTCTTCAAAGAGGGAAGGCAGCACGACCGCCCCCGCGCCGGCATCTTCCAGGCGGCGTAGGGTACTCAGGTGGCGGGATAAGGGGGAGGATGCCGGCACAATTGGGTTGCGTAGGTTCAGACCAAGGTAGGTCGTTGCCAGGTCCATAAAAGAAACTCCTTCTAAAAGTCACTTCCAGACGGCGGACTGATTGTCGCAAGTATGCCGAATGCCGGCAACTTACTCCAGTGATAAATCGCCACCGTTTGCAAGACAAATGTCATGACGCGCACAAACGCACCCTAAGTATAACCCACTTTGGGCAGATAAAAACAGTTGTCAGCCGGTTGGTTTGCCGAAAAGAGGGAGGGAGACAAAAGCGTCATCCCCGCCGCCAGCGGGGATGACGCCTTAAAGGAGGTAGGTGGGTAACCCAGCCAACGGGGTTATGGATAACTGACGCTGTCCATGATAACCAGCGTGCCCGTTGAATTCGGATTCTTGGTGCTCAGGATAGTGATTGTCACCGTATGGCTGCCCGCCATCAAGCCCGTGATTTCCTCTGACTGCTGCACCTGCCAGGCGGCGCTGTACAGGTCTATGGTAGCTACGTCCGCCCCATCCACCGTGATTTTAGCCTGACCGCACATAGGGCAGCGCACGGTTGTCCAGGTGAACGAGCTGCCGCTGGTGGTGAAGGTCACTTTGTTGCCCGGTCCGGTGGAGAGGCGCAGGTTGCCGTTGGTAGCCCAGGGGGCGGACATGCCGCTCCAACCTTTCATGAGCACGCTAAGCGAACTGTCGTCAATGGTCTGACCAGCGTCTACGAAACCATCCACGCGCACTTCGACGCCGCTGGAACTGGGGTTCTTCGTGCCCGCCGCCACAACGACGACCGTGTGCGCTGCCGGGTTGAAGCCGCTGAACGCTTCCGTGTGGTAGGCGGGCGTGGCGGCATACAGATCAAGCGTGGCTACCACGCTGCCGTCCACCATGACGTGCGCTTTGCCCTGGTCTGGCCCGCGATAGGTGAGCAGGCTGAACCCGGTGACCGGACTGGTGGTGTAGACCAGCCACTCATTGGCGCTTTGGGCCGCGCGGTAGCCGCCGCCGTAGGCGTTCACGTCCACCCCGCCATACCAGCCGCCGTACTGCATATCGTAGCTGTTGTCGTCGTACACCACCGGCGGCGGCGCCACATACTCTAGCCAGAAGCCCAGGATGAGGTTGTTCGTATTGTCGCTGACGAATAGACGCTGCCCGGCTTCATCCCAGGCGGCAGCCATCAACTGCGTGCCGCTTACGGCTGTCAATTCCACCGTTTCCAGGGTGAGCGTGTCTACAATTTGAATGGTGGCGCTGGCTTTGTTGCTGATGAGCAGGTGGCGGTAATCGGGCGACTGCACCATCTGGCGCGGTTCGTCGCCCAAAGCTATTTCCGTAACCACTTTGTCTTGCGTCAGGTCTACCACCATTAAGGCGTCGCGCCAGGTCTCCGCCAGGAAGGCGTAGCGGCTGTCGGCGCTGAAGCCTACGTCAATGGTGTAGGAACTGCCTGTGGGGATCTCTGTCCATGTGCCGTCGCTGTTTCGTCGCCACAAAGCATCGTCCGTAGTCAGGTAAAGCAAACCGTTGGGGGCGAAGGCCGGGCGTCCGGCGCGGTAGACGGAGCCGAGGGGCGTCGTCACCTGACCGGTGAGCAGGTCAATCTGGTTGAATGCGCCGCTGTTGTAGCCGGTGGTATAGGCAAAGGCGTCGTCGGGGCTGATGACGACTTCTTCATTGCCCAGGACGTTAGAAATGGTGCGGACAATCTGTCCGCTGGCGATGTCAATCTCCACCAGGGTATTACCAGGGCTGGCAACCACGTAGAGGCGGCTGCCGTCGCTGTTAAACGCCAGCCCGCGCGGGCCAGAACTGCCTGTGGCAATGTTGTCCATAACAGGCTGCATGGTGTCGGGATCCAGCAGGCTGACGCTGTTCTGGAAGCGGTTAGAGACTGCCAGCAGCGAACCATCAGGGGAGACCGCCACGCCGCGGCTGCCATTGCTGGCGAAGGTGGTTTCTAGCGGGTGCAGCGTGCCAGGGTCTACCGTTATAGCCGTGGAGAAGAGTACGTCTTGGGCCGCGCCCAGAGCGTTGCCCGCCAGGTCGGCCACGGCGGCGTCCAGGTGTAGGGTGTGCACGGCGGCGGGCTGGAGCAAAGCGCTGGGAACCAGCGAGACCTGGCGATTGTCTGTGCTCATCTGCCGCACGATGCTCACGGGTGCGTCGTTGGCTTCCAACCAGACAGTGCCGTCGTTCACGCTGATGCGGTCAATTGCTTCGGAAAAGCTGGCGCTGATGGGGGCGTAAACGGGCACGTCAATGGCCCCAGCCAAAGGCGTCACGTCCGTCACGGTGGGCGGGGTAACGTCGTTGGGATCGCCCACCGAGTACACCACCACTTCCGTGCTCAGACCGCCAGCCGGAGACAAAATGGTGCGACCGTCGGGGCTGACTACGATGTCTTGTATAAAAGTGCCCGTAACGGTTGGAGGCGGCAGCGTCCGGACCACAGTCAGCGTAGCCACGTCCAATATGGAGATAGCCTGCGTCAGGCGATCCACCATGTAGACGAAGCGCCCATCGGGGCTGTAAGCCAGGTGGTCGGGGTTGTCGTGGATGTGTACGTCGCCGCGATCCTGCCCGATGATCAGGTCAATGACGCGCAGGGATTTGTTGCTGGAGGAGGGCGTCAGGGCTGAGCGCCCGTCGGGCGCCAGGGCCACTTCGCCCACGCTGCCGTAGGGAATGTAAATGCTTTTGACTTCGGCGCCGCTGGTCACGTCGAAGATGTTGAAGGCGAAGCTGGAGCCGTAGTAGATGGTCTTGTCATCGGCGCTGATGGCTGGCGCGGAAGGCGTTTTGCCCAGGTTGAAGGAGCGTAGAATGGTAGCGTAGGTGGGGCTGCCGGCAGCGATGTCAATTTCGCGGATGTAGCCAGGGCCGCCCAGGTCAGTGACGTAGAGGCGCGTGCCGGCATTGTTCACCAGCAGCCGATCTGGATTGAGGAAACCCGTCACAGTGTTCGTAAAGCTGCCTGTGTTCAGGTTCAAGAACTTCACGTTTTTGGAACCCGTGTTCAGGACGTAGGCGATATTGCCGTTAGGGGCATAGGCAACGTCGTAAGGGGCGGCGCCAGCGCCAACGGCGTAGGTATCTATCACCTGCCAGGTCGCCATGTCGTAGCGGGTAACGGTATTGTCGAATTTGGTGACGACCAGGAATTCCGTGCCGGCATGGTTCACCGCCATGCGCTTGGGATCATACCCTGTGGTTACATTCGCTACCTGGCTGTGATGCTGCGGCGTGGGCGCGGTGGCAATCGTAAAGGAGTAGGACAGCGCCGTCAGGCTGTTGCCCGCCAGATCGTGTACCTCGCCGCTCAACTGAACCGTGTAAGTCTCGCCCACAGTGAAGGGCGACCAGGGGAACCAGTTCACTTCCTGCCCGTCGGCGCTGACGTAGCTGCGACCATCTACAAAGAACCCCTGGCTATCTACCACAGTCAGGCTGTTATCCGTAATGCTGCCGGGCGCAATGGCTTCGTCAAAGCGCACTGTCACCGGCGCCATGGCATTGACGATGCTGCCGTTAGGCAGCAGGGTGATAGCTGTGGGCGGCGTGCTGTCTGTGCTGGCTACCACGCTGAATGTACTGATGAAGGGCGCTGCCATGGGAGAACCGGTGTTGAACTCCTTGATGTCGGCCACGCTGCTGACCGTTAGCTGGTAACTGCCTGTGGCCAGGTTGCTGTCCGGGCGGAACAACACTTCGTTATTGTTGCCCCATTCCCAAGAACCAGAAACTGGCCCGCCGCCCACCTTTTGTAGCGTGAAGGTGGCATTGTTGACCGTAGCCCGATCAATGGGGGCGCTAAAGCGGACGGCTACGCCTGTGTTGCGCCTGACGTTGCTGGCCCCATTTGCCGGCAAAACCTCCGCAACGGTGGGCGTGCCGGCTTGAATACCAAAGGGGAGATAGGCAAAGCCAGCGCCTGTATCCAACCAGGTAGCTATTTCATACAACTCACTGCTGCTGAACAGCGTGGTGTGATCGAAGGAGTTATTAATTTCCGTGAGGCGATTGCTGAACAGCGGATTGATAGCCGTGTTGCCCGACAACAGTTGGAAGAGGAAGCTAAAGCGAGCGTCGCCAGCCAGCACGTACTGTACGGGCGTCCGTTCGGGCACAATCGCCAGCAAAGCATCGAAAGTGGCGCGGTCGCCGAATAAATTCAGGCCCGCGGCCGGGTTTTGCCCCGTGTGGCAACTGGCGCACTCCTGTTGGAAGAGCGGCAGCACCTGATCCACAAAGGTGTACACCTCACCCCGCTGCCGTAAATCCTGCGCTGGCGGAATCGCGCCAATGTCGCGCGGTTCGTACGGGAACGCCCCCACGTGGCAGCCGTTACACGAGCGGACTTCCCCTGGTTGCACCCAACTCCAGACGCGCTCGTGGGCCATGGCGCTGCCGTCCAGGTCAATTAAGTCCCAGGCGGTGGTCACGCCCGCCAGCGCTTTGAAAGCGACTGTACCTGTGGCGTCTGGCGTGGCTACGCCAATCACGCGCACCGGGTCGTAAAACGTTGTGCCTACCATCATGTCTTGAGTTTCGCTGCGGCGGGGCAGGTTCTGCTTAACGCGCAGCCCCAGGATTTGCCCCAGGTCCATGTGATAGGGGTAATTGGGGTCGCCGCCGACGTCCTCATAATTAGCCTGGCGGAAGTCGCCGCGCAGGCTAATGTCGCGCACCACAAACGTGCCCCAGTTCAGGTCATTGTTTGTCTGGCTGGGGTAAGTGGGGGGCAGGTTGCGCACGCGCACAGGAATGGGCGAAACTTCGTTGGTAGCTGGATCGTCGTAGAGAACGGCGTGATTGGTGGCCGCAATCGTACGCACAATACGCACGCGCGTGATAGTGGGGGTGGCGTCGGTGACAATGTTGATGGTGTGCGGCCCCGCGGTCAGGTCAATATCTATGCGGTAGCTGTAGGGCGCGCCAAAGGTCAGGGAACCGTCCAGCTTCTGTTCAATGTCTTGGGAGCCGCCATCGTAATCCACGCCATCCACTTTGATCCAGGCGCGGTCGGGCGGGTTGGCGCCGTTGTCGTCGGCGATGCCGCTGACTTCCAGGTAGATGCGACCAGGATTTGCCAGGTTGAAGTTGTAGGTGCGGAAGGCAGGGTTGACGCCGGGACCGGGGGCGGTGGAGTTGGTGGTGTCGTCTACCAGCACATACTCAGGCGTCAACTGCATCGTGTATACACCAAAGCCATTGTGCAGCGGATCGGTGCTGGGGGTATAGCTGTAGATGAGCTTGTTATGGGTCAGCGGGTAAGGCGTGCGGTACAGTCCCGTGGGGCCAATGGTCATGGGGAAGGGCAGATTTTCCAGGTTGAAGCTGCGTGGGTCAAAAATAGCCATTTTGCCCGCCAGCGCTTCGCGGTTGGTGAAGATGCCCACCATCTCGCCTGTGGACAGTTCGCGGCTTTCAATGGCGTTGGCGTTTTCGCCCCCTTGCTGGTTAAAGCGGGGGGAAACGCCGCCGTAGTAAGCGAAGCCGTTTGTGCCGTCCTGGTTCATGCGCCACAGGGTAAACAGGTTGCGCATGAAGGTGAGGTGATCCCAGCGGTCAAACAAAATCTGCCCGTTGCTGCCCACCTGCGGGTTGATGTCAAAGTTGGCGTTGTAATCTATCTGACGCAGGTTGCTGCCGTCGGCGTTGACGGTGTACAGTTGGGTGGAAATAGCCAGGTCGTATGGTTTCATCTCGCGCTGCTTCAGGCGGTCGCTGGCAAAAACGATGCGCCCGTCTGGCAGATAGTCGGGGTCCTGGTCGTTAACCACCAGGTGCGGCGGGTTAAAGGTGATCTGGCGCAGGTTTGTGCCGTCCAGATTGACTTCCCAGATGTGCCAGCTATCGGCGGAGGATTGGCGCATACTGAACAGGACGCGCTCTCCATCGTAGGAGACCTCGGGGTCAACGACGCCGCCGCCAGCCGCGGCTACGTTGGTAAGCTGGTACAGCGTGCCCGAAGGGGAGACGGGGCTAAGCAAGTAGAGGTCACCTATTGCGGGCGGGTTGTTATTGAAGACGCGCCCCATACCTGGCGTTGCGCCTGGGGGAGGCGTTGGGGGGTTAAATTGTTCTTTAACAAAGACGATGCCGTTGGGGAGGTTCACGTTGTCAGGCGCCTGGTCTACCGTAAAGGTCACGGTGAAGCTGGCTTCGGGGTTGGGTAGGGGGATGCCCTGCGCGCTTATCAATCGGGCAGTGATGGTATGGGGGCCGTTAGGCAGGGTGTTGAAGCGGATGGTGGTGTGGTTAAGCCAGGTAGCGGCGGGCGTGGGCGTAAAGTCGCGGAAGACGACCCGGTTGCCAAAAGAGGTGCTGTCGCTGCCGTTGTAGAAATCGAAAGGCTGTGGGTCTTCGTCCAGGAAGAAGGCCACGTGAGGGGCATCCCAGGGGCCGATGCTGAAGTTGCTGATAGCAAAGGAGACATTGACGTAGGCGGTGTTGATGACCTGGCCGGACGTGGGGGATTGGATGACAATGCCGGCAGCATTGATAAAACCACC
>CAYQYJ010000046.1:7455-14565 GCA_964421605.1 uncultured Ardenticatenaceae bacterium
GCAGCCAACAACACCATAAAAGTACCTGGACAGGCACAAAATCCTTGTAAAATGGGTTTCACTTAAGTTGGGAAATGTGTACTAACGGCTGCGGGCGGAGTAGGTCTTGCGTACCAGGGCGGTCTGGGGGACAGCCAACGGCTTTACGGACAGTTAATTTGGAGTCGCGGCGGGCTGCCATACGCGCCCAGGCAGGGGATAGGTGGGGCTACTGTCTGGTTCGCGTAACAGTGCGACGCAATTGGGTTAAGGCCGGCTGGCGCCCGCGCGATGTAGACTAAAAGCGCAGAAAATGTGAGGGGTGAGAAAGGGTGGCAATACTCCAGTAAATCGTGGCGATCCGTTTAACTGCCTATCGGCCCCACAAAGTGGGCAAAAAGACGCCAGCGCGGGCAATTTTGGGCGTAGACGCACCCAAAATTGCCCATAAAAGTGGGTGTCAGCCCGCGGGGCTGACACCCACCCCGATTAAATGCAGCGCTACCAGAAAGGGCAAATCGCTATGCGATTTGCCCTTTCATTTTTAGATTACGGGGAGGGATGGCTGTAGCCGTCCATGATGACCAGGGTGCCGCCGGAGGCGGGGTTCTTGGTGCTGAGGATGGTAATTGTTATCTGGTGCGAGCCGCTGCCCAGGCCAGAAATCAATTGCCCATATTGCACCTGCCAGGCGGGGCTGTACAGGTCTACCATAGTCAGTACATTGCCATCTACCTGGATTTCCACCTGACCGCAGGTGGGGCAGGTAGCGGTGCGCCAGACGAAGGCGTCGCCGTTAACGGTGAACTTGACGCTATTGCCAGGCGTGGTCGCCAGCCGGGCGGCGCCGTTGGTGGCCCAGGCGCCGCTGAGGCTGCTCCAGCCCTGGTAGTTGAGACTGAGGGATGCGTCGTCTATGGTTTGCCCGTTGGCCATGAAACCATCTACGCGCACTTCTGTGCCGGCAGATTCCGGATTTTGCTGCCCGGCTGCCGTCACCATGATGTTATGCGGGGCGTTAGTCAGGTTGGTGAAGGTGAACACTGCCTGGTACTGCGGCGTGGGCGCGTACAGGTCCAGTGTACTGATGGTCACATTATCCACCTTGATGTACGCTTTCCCCTGGTCGGGCCCCATGTAGGTGATCAGGTTGAACTCTGTGGTCGCCGGTGATTTGTACGATATCCATTGGCTGGCCGCAGAGGCCGCCCGGTAGCCGCCGCCCAGGGCGTTGGCGTCTACTACGCCCGCCCACTGGTTGAATTGCAGTTCGTAGGAACTGTTGTCACGGATGACAGGGGGCGGAGCAACGTAATTCAGGCTGAAGCCACGCACCACGTTGTTGGTGATGTCGGTGACAAACAACCGCTGCCCGGCTTCGTCCCAGGCGACAGAGAGCATCTGGCTGCCCGGTAAAGAAACCTCGCGCACCACAGCCAGCGTCATTGTGTCTACGATTTGCACGGTAGCGCTGGTTTTGTTGCTGACGAAGAGGAAGCGACCATCGGCGGATTGGGCCATCTGGCGCGGTTCGTCGCCTAACGGTACTTCTAGCAGCGGCGCGTCTTGCCACAAATCCACCACCAGCAAAGCATCGCGCCAGGTCTGCCCCAGGAAAGCGTAACGGCTGTCGGCGCTGAAAGCCACATCAATGGTGTAGGAGCTGTTGGTGTTAATGGCTGTCCAACTGTCGTCCCCATTTTGCCGCCACAGGGTGTTGTTGGTAGCCAGGTAGAGCGTCCCATCGGGCGCGTAGGCGGGACGGCCCGGCTTATCTACTGCGCCGAGCGGGGTGGTGATTTCCCCCGTAATCAGGTCAATTTGCTGGAATACGTTATTGTTAAAGCCCGTGGCGTAGGCGCGGCTGCCATCTGGGCTGATGACGACTTCTTCGTTCGCCAATACATCAGCGATAGTGCGGATGACCTGTCCCGTGCTGACGTCAATTTCCACCAGCGTGTTGCCCGGATTGGTGACCACATAGAGACGGCTGCCGTCGCTGTTGAAAGCCAGACCGCGCGGGCCAGCGCTCACCGGAATGGCGACCCGGATGGGCTGCATGGTGGTTGGTTCCAGCAGGCTGATAGAGTTCTGGAAGCGGTTGGCGACTGCCAGCAGCGAGCCGTTGGGCGACATAGCCAGACCGCGGCTGCCGTTGCTGTTGAACGTCTGGTTCATCAGGTTGAGGGGACCGGGGTCGAGGGTGGCGGCGGTGGTGAATGTGGCTGTTTGCATCAGGCCCAGGGTGTTGCCCGCCAGGTCAGCCAGGGTGTGTTCCAGGTGTAGGGTGTAGCTGGTCAGCGGTTGCAGCAGCAGCGCTGGCGCGAATTGGACCGTCTGGTTGTCCGGGCTGACGTGCAGTTCTCCGTTCTGAGGCGCGCCGTTAGCGTCCAGCCAGATATTACTGGCGTTGATAGTCAGGCGATCCAGCGGCTCAGAGAAGGCGGCGCTGATGGGGGCATAGACGGGCAGGTTGGCGGCGCTGCCGGGCGTCATGCCCGTAACGGTGGGGGCCATGACGTCATCCATGTCGCCGGGCTGGTAGACAAGTATCTGCTCGGCCGCGCCGCCAGCGACGGCAAAGATGTACTGGCTGTCCGGACTGACTGCCAGGCTCTGGATGACGGTGGTATCGTTGCCGTCTGCCGGCAGGTTCGCCACGATTTGCAGCGTAGCCACATCCATCACCGCCAGATCTTGCGTCGCGCGCATGACCATATATAGGAACCGTCCGTCTGGACTGAACACCATGTTGTCTGGGTTATCCGGCAGAGCGACTTCGCCGCGATCCAGGCGCAGGTTGAGGTCAATGAGACGTAGCGCCCTGGTATTGCTGGACGGAGCCAGAGCGTAGGAACCATCGGGGGCGACGACGATGGGGCTGACAGCGCCGTAGGGCAGAGGGAGGCTGGCGACGACAACGCCCGTGGTGATGTCCAGGATATGGAACGCGGCCGGCGAGCTGAAGTAGAGGTACTGATCATCCGGGCTGACGACAGGGCGCGTCGGAACTGCGCCTACGTTGAAGGTGCGCAGAATCTGGCCGAAAGTGGGGCTGCCCACGACTACGTCTATTTCACGGATGGCGCCAGAGCCGCCCGTGTCGTTGACGTAGAGGCGGGTGCCGATGTGATTGAGCTTCAGCCGGTCTGGGGTAAGGAATCCTGAGGTGGTGTGTACCAGCGCTCCCGTGCTCAGGTTGAGGAATTGCACGCCGGCGTTCCCCGCCCCGTTGTCACCCGTATTCAGGATGTAGGCCAGCGCGTCGTCGGCGGAGAAAGCCACATCGTATGGGTTGAGGCCAACAGGATAGGTGTCCAGCTCTTCCCAAGAGCCGACGGCATAGCGGCTGACCAGGTTGTAGTATTTGTTGGCCACTAGGATTTCTGTGCCGGCATGATTCACAGCCAGGCGTTTGGGATCAAGGCTCGTGTCCACTGCCGCCAATTGGCCATGATACTGGGGGACTGGTCCGCCAACAGTCGTGAAGCTGTAGGCATAGGGGGACAGGCTGTTGCCCGCCAGGTCGCGCACGCCGCTGGTTAGCGAAACGGTATAGGTCTCATTGACAGAGAGCCAGGCGGTTGGCAGGAAGTTCAAGAGTGACCCATTTGCGTAGAGCGTCCCGTTGATCACGTCGCCGCTGCTGTCAGTCAGGGCGAAGGTGCCGCTGTGCAGGGTGAGGCGGTCAAGCGGTTCGGAGAAACTAATCTGGATGGGCGCAGCGACAGGGTTATCACTGCTGCCGTTGGCTGGCGTGACGCTGGCGACGGTAGGGGCGATGGCGTCGTTCATATCGCCAGGCCGGTAGACAAGTATCTGCTCGGCCGCGCCGCCAGCCACAGCAAAGACGTATGGCAGCCCCTGCCCACTGTCGGGGCTGACGGTCAGGCTCTGAATGAAGGTGGTATCGTTGCCGTCTGCCGGCAGATTCGCCACAATTTGCAGCGTAGCCGTGTCCATCACCACCAGGTCTTGCGTTGCGCGCATGATCATGTACAGGAACCGCCCATCGGGACTGAAAACCATATTGTCCGGGTTGTCGGGCAGGGTGATTTCGCCCCGATCCAGGCGCAGGTTGAGGTCAATGCGGCGCAGGGCCTGGGTGTTGCTGGAAGGCACAAAGGCCAAAGAGCCATCGGGGGTAACGGCTACGGGCCCCACGCTGCCGTAGGGCAGGGGGAAACTGGCGACGATGACGCCTGTAGCGAGGTCCAGGATGTTGAAAGCCAGCGGCGAACCAAAGTAGAGATACTGGTCATCCAGGCTGACGATGGGGCGCGAAGGAACTTTGCCCACGTTGAAGGCGCGCAGGATCTGGCCGAAGGTGGGGCTGCCCAGGACGGCGTCTAGCTCATAGATAGCGCCCGTGCCGCTGGTGTCGTTCACATAGAGGCGGTCGCCGCTGTGGTTGAGCCGCAGCCGGTCAGGCGTGGAGAACCCGGTGGTGGTGTGCAAGATAGTCCCGTCGCTCAGGTCGAGGAACTGTACGCTCTTGTCGCCTGTGTTCAGCACGTAAGCCAGCGCGTCGTCGGCGGAGAAAGCCACGTCGTAGGGGTTGAGTCCCACGGGGTAGCGGGCCAGTTCTTCCCAGGAGCCGATGGCGTAGCGGGTGACCAGATTGTTGTATTTGTTGGCTACCAGGATTTCTGTGCCGGCATAGTTCACCGCCATGCGCTTGGGATCAATGTCCGTCATGAAGGCGGTTAACTGAGCGTGATACTGATCTATCGGCCCGCTGACCGTCGTGAAGCTGGCGGTGTAGGCGGGCAGGCTGTTGCCAGCCAGGTCGCGCACGGCGCTGGTCAGGGAAACAGTATAGGTCTCATTGGCTGCGAGCAAGGCGGTGGGCAGGAAATGCACTTCCAGACCATTGGGGCTGATGACGATGCTGCCGTTGACCGGATTGCCGCTGCTGTTCAGCAGGGAGAACGTGCCGCCGTGCAGCGTGAGATGGTCCAGCGATTCGGAGAAGGCAACGCGGACAGAAGCCGTTAGCGGCACGCTGCCGCTGCCGTTGGCGGGCGTGACGCCGGTCACTGCGGGCGCGGTGACGTCGTTGGGATCAGCCAGTTCAAAGACGAGGGTAGAGGTCGCCAGACCGCCCGCCACGGCGAAAATCTGGCGGCTGTCCGGGCTAACCGTCAGGCTTTGGATGACGGTGGTCACAGGCTGCGCCGTAGGCAGTTCCGCTACGATTTGCAGGGTGGCTGTGTCCATGATAGCCAGATTTTGGGTGACGCGCAGCACCAGGTAGAGGAAGCGCCCATCCGGGCTGAATGCCATGTGGTCCACGTTGTCTGGCAGCGCTATCTCGGCGCGATCTTGTTGAATGTTCAGATCAATCAGGCGCAGCGATTGGGCGCTGAGGGAGGGGGCCAGGGCGTATGCGCCATCGGGAGAGAGGGCCACGGGCCCGACTGTGCCATACGGGACGTAGAGGCTGCTGCTGATCTGCCCGGTCGTGACGTTCAAGGTGTTGAAGGCGGAAGGAGAGCCAAAATACAGCACAGCGTCGTCGGGGCTGATGACGGGGGCAGACGGAATCCGGCCCAGGTTGAAGGTGCGCACTGCCTGGCCAAAGGTGAGGCTGCCCACAACCACGTCAATTTCGTGGATGGCGCCTCCGCCGCCGGCGTTCCCCGCCGCGATGTCACTGACGTAGAGGCGCGTGCCGGCATGGTTCACCAGCAGCCGGTCAGGTGTGATCAGGGGCGCGCCAATGGTAACCAGGATCTGGCCCGTGCTCAAATCCAGGATTTGCACGTTATTGGCAGTGGTGTTCAGGACATAAGCCAGGGCGTCGTCGCCAGAGTAAGCCACATCGTACGGGCTGCCTGCCACAGGGTAGCTGGCCAGGGTTTCCCAGGAGCCAACTGCGTAGCGGGTAACCATATTGTTGTATTTATTGGCTACCAGGAATTCCGTGCCGGCATGGTTCAGCGCCAATCGTTTGGGATCAATGCGCGTGGGAACCGCCGCTCGCTGCCCATGATACAGGGATGTCGCTGCGTCTACAGCCGTGAAGCTGTAGGCGATATCCGCCAGACTGTTGCCAGACAGGTCGCGTACGCCGCTGCTTAAGGAAACGGTGTAACTTTCGCCAGGGGTGAGCAGAGCGGTCGGCAGGAAGTCTACGGCTGCGCCCGGCAAGTGGGCGTAAATCCAGCCATCCACGGCCGCGCCGCTGCTGTCGGTGACGGTAAAATTGCCGGCATTTAACGTCAGCCGGTCAATCCGTTCAGAGAACGTTATCTGGATAGGCGCGTGCACAGGCTGGTCGGAACTGCCATCGGCGGGCGTAAAGCCAGCGACGCTGGGCGGGGTGACGTCGTTGGGATCAGCCACCTCGAAAGCCAGGACAGAAGTCGCCAGACCACCCGCCACGGCGAGAATCTGGCGACTATCCGGGCTGATAGCCAGACCTTGCACGTAGGTGCTGGCAACCTGGAAAGTGGGCAGTTCGCTCACAATTTGCAGTGAAGCGGTGTCCATGACGGCTAGATTCTGGGTGGCGCGTAGCACCAGGTAGAGGAAGCGCCCGTCCGGGCTAAAAGCCATATGATCCACATTGTCGGGCAAGGTGATTTGCGAGCGATCCTGTTCAATAGTCAGGTCAATCAGGCGCAGCGATTGGGAACTGAGAGAGGGGGCCACCGCGTAAGCGCCATCAGGGGAGATAGCCACGGGCCCGACGGTGCCATACGGGATGTAGATGCTGTTGCTGATCTGGGCTGTGGCAATGTTCAGGGTGTTGAAGGCGAAGGAAGAGCCAAAGTACAGATAAGCGTCGTTGGCGCTAATGACGGGCGCGGCGGGTATGCGCTCCAGGTCAAAGGTGCGCAGCACGTCGCCAAAGGTGATGCTGTCGGCGACCACGTCAATTTCGTGGATATATCCTGTGCCGCCGATGTCGCTGACGTAGAGGCGCGTGCCGGCATGGTTCACCAGCAGCCGGTCGGGCGTGATCAGGGGTTCGCCAATGGTGAACAGAATCTGGCCCGTACTCAAATTGAGGATTTGCACGTTTTTAGCGGTGGTGTTCAGAACATACGCCTGCGCGCCGTTGGCGGAGTAAGCCACGTCGAAGGGCCCGGCCGCCACAGGGTAGCTGGCCAGGGTTTCCCAGGT
>CAYQYJ010000046.1:14665-16515 GCA_964421605.1 uncultured Ardenticatenaceae bacterium
GTGTCGGGCACAAAGTCTGCTGCTGCGCCTTGTAGCTGCACTTCAATCCGTCCGGGCACGGGCGCGCCGCTGCTGTCGGTGATAGTGAAATTGCTGGCATTTAACGTCAACCGATCAATCGGTTCAGAAAAAGCGATCTCGATGGGGACATGGACAGGCTGGTCGGCGCTGCCGTTGGCGGGCATGAAGCCAGTCACGGCAGGCGGAGTGACGTCGTTGGGATTGGCTACCTGGTAGACCAACACCTCCGCCGCCAGCCCGCCAGCGACGGTGAACACAAGCTGCCCGTCCGGGCTGGTTACCAGACTTTGGATAAAGGTGTCTCCAGCATTGGCCCCCACCAGCTCTGCCACCACCTGCCAGGTATCTACGTCCATAATAGCCAGGCTTTGCGTCGTGCGCAGGGCCAGGTACAGGAAGTTGCCATTGGGACTGAAAGCCAGGTGGTTGGCGTCGTCCGGCAGCACAACGACGCCTCGATCCTGCTTCAGCAACAGGTCAATGTAGCGCAGTGTGCCGCCAGTGGTCGAAGGCGCCAGGGCATAACTTTCATCGGGGGAGAGAATGACCGGCCCCACGGTGCCGTAAGTGAGAGCGATGCTGTGCGTTTCAATGCCGGCAGCCACGTCGAAGATGTTAAAGGCTAATGAAGAGCCAAAGTAGATCGTCTGGTCATCGGCGCTGATGGTGGGGCGGGCAGGAATTTTGTCCAGGTCGAAAGTACGCAGCACCTGACCAAAGGTGGGACTGCCCAGCACCACGTCTATTTCATGAATGTACCCTGTGCCGCCAATATCGCTGACGTAAAGGCGACTGCCCTCATGATCAGGCAGCAACCAATCTGGCGTAACCAATCCGTCGGAAATCGTGGCCATAATAGCGCCATCGCTCAGGTTGATGATTTGCACGTTGTTGGCGACCGTATTCAACACGTAAGCGCGGGCGTCATCAGCAGAGTAAGCCACGTCCGTGGGCCCGGCGGCGACCGGATAGTTCGCCAGTATATCCCAGGAACCCACCTCATAGCGGGTTACCAGGTTACTGTACTTGTTCGCCACCAGGAACTCTGTCCCGTCCTGATTGATCGCCATGCGCTTGGGATCCACGTCTGTGGGCACAGCCGCTATCTGGCTGTGGTACTGCGGCGCGGGGGTTGTGGCTATGGTGAAATGGAAGGTGATCGCGTCCAGATGATTGCGCGCCAGATCACGAATGCCACTGGACAGGCGCACCTCATACGTTTCGCCGGCGTTAAACGGCGCCCAGGGGGTCCAACTCGCCTCCAGCCCATTGGCGCTGACGGTGAGGCGACCATCCACATAAAATCCCTTGCTGTCCACCACCGTAAAGGTCTGATCATTGACGCTGCCAGGGTCAACCGGTTCGTCAAAAACGACGGTGACGATAGCAAACGGGTTGGCGTTATTATCAGGCAGAAAGTCAGCGACGTCCGGGTCGTTATTGTCGTAACTGTTAACCACGCTGAAGTTGCTGATAAATGTCTCCCCTAATGGAGTTCCTGGCAGCGCGTTCTCAATGTCCAGGATGTTGCCGCTGATGGTCAGCTCATACTGGCCTGTGGGCAGGTTGCTGTAGGGGCGGAAGAAAACGTCGTTGTTGGTGCCCCATTCCCAATCGCCAGAAATGGATTGGCCGTTTGAGCGGCGCAGGACAAAGGTGCTGCTGTTGACCGTGGCGCGATCAATGGGCGCATCAAAATGCACGGCTACGCCCGTATCCCGCTTAATGCCATTGGCGTTGTGTGCCGGCAGAACGCTGACCACATCAGGGTCTCCGCTCTGGAAACCCAGCGGCAAATAAGCAAAGCCCGCCCCCATGTCCAGCCAGGT
>CAYQYJ010000047.1:0-15719 GCA_964421605.1 uncultured Ardenticatenaceae bacterium
TAGCGCTCTTGACCTGGGCGCTGGCTACAGGCATTTCATAACGAATCCCATGCAGTGCAGCGGGCTGGATGATTAGCGGCGCTCGCCCATCCTGGTCGCTGATCGCCGCCCCCATCTGCTGCAACGGGGCAGTGATGCGCCGCATCGGGCGGCGGCGCAGTTGTGGGCTGCCGTCCAGCACGCTGGCGAAAGGCTGCCCGCACAAAATACCTGCCAGCAGCCGCAGGCAAGTGCCGGCATTAGCGCAATCCACCGGCTGCGCCGGCATTTGCAACCCATGCAGTCCCCGCCCGCGCATCGTCAACTCCCACGACTGCGGTGAGACAGGCTGCGCCGTTATCTCCACACCCAACGCCCGCGCCGCCGCCAACGTCGCCAGCGTATCCCCTGCCGGCAGCCAGTGACGAATCGAACTCTCCCCCTCCGCCAACGCCGCCAACATCACCGCGCGGTGACTGATAGACTTATCCCCCGGCGCCGCCACCGTCCCCACCAGCGGCGTCTCCTGCTTCCACACATGTAACCTGGCCATAACGCCCCTCATTCGTAAGGGCAGATTTCAAACCTGCCCTACACCTGCCTGAACGGGCGAAAAATATCGGTGGCGCGTAATTTTCCCATAAAAATGGGTGTCAGCTCCGTCTACCGCAGGACTGACACCCACCACAACGAACTGTCGGCGCTCCTGACCACTGACCACTCGCCACCGTCCACTATTTTCGCCAAAAAAAATCTTCGCACTCTTCGCGTCTTGGCGGTAAACCTATCTTCCCCCACGCCGGCGCTAACGCCGCCGCTGCATACTGCGCAGGCGGCGGGCAGCTTTTTCGGCCAGCGCCTCCTCCCGCTCCGGGTTCAGCCGATCTACCGCCGGACGCCCTTTCAACACCGCCTGCTCCAAAGCGTGATGGATAGGCAAATGCCCATAACGACGCAAAAACGCCGCCGCATCCGCGTCGGTATGCTCAGCGCGATAAGCCGTAAAAGCGTCCGCCAGCTTTTGCGGCAGGTCCGTCACCTCATCCTGCGGAATGTAAGCCGCGCTGGTGCTAAACTCCAGCCGCTCATGCACCGGAACCAGGCGAACCAACAGCACATCCCCTGGCTCCGTGGCCCCATGCCCACCCGCTTCGTACACCGTATACGCCTCCTGCGTGAGAATATCCCGCACATACAGGCGCTGCCCTTCGTAATCCAGCAGTTCATAAGCGGAAGCCGGCATCGTCCCCAACCACTGCCCCAACACTGTTTGTTGGTGGCGGGACAGATCCCCGCCCCGCTCCGCCTGATAAACGGCTGCCAGCCGGTCCATGCCCTCGATTTCCTCTTCCAGCACATAATCAAAGGCAAACCAGTCAAAAAAGCGCGCGGCTTCCGCCGCACTCATCTCTTCCGCGTTGCTGGCGTCGTAATACCCCATCCAGTAATGGGGCAAAGCTGTGGCAAAAGCCGCGTGAAAACGCTCATCGCGGGCAAACTTGAGCAAATCGCGCCGCAAAAACTCAGCCGCCAGAGGCCACTGCCGCCGCTCCTCCTCCGCCGCGCGGTCAGCCGCCATATGGCACGCCTTATATTTCAAGCCGCTGCCGCAATAACACGGCTCATTCCGTCCCGGCTTCGGCGGCGCCTGCTCCTGCGCCGCCGCCGCCGCCTGTTTTAACGCTTTCAGTTGAGGGTCTTGGATATTCATTTTCCTATCTCACCATAATGGGCGCAGCGCCCCAACTTCCCAGACTGGAGCAGTTTCCAAAACTGCTCCAGTCTGCACAATCTTGACGCGCGCCGCCAATTGGATTCCTACCAGATCATTTGGTTTCTTCAAGACAACGCAGCCCCATACCAGCGCGGCCATCTGTACGCCTGGGCAGACACATAACTCTGCCCCCAAATTTGCCGATACCCCACGAAATCCTAAAGAAGCCCATTGATAAAACCCACGCCATGCGTGGCCGATTTCTGCAAGTTTAACATGATTCCCCGCCAGCGACAGCCGCCATAGCACAATTTAGCAAAGCGCCTGATTTCAGGCTATAATCAGGCGATAGAGGTGGCTATGTTTCAACCACAATACCAGATTTCGCCCGCGCTGTTAAACAGCATCAAGCAGATTACCCTGCTGGTGCATGACCTGAATAAACGCGCCTGGCAACGAAACTGCTGCTAGCTGGCCTGGGGGTAGACACATTCAACCTGTTCAGCTTTGAAAGTTATTACAACCAAAACGTAAGCCGCTACTTTTAGCAGGTTGGCGTTTTGGCAATTACTACGACATCGTTAACGATCTCGATTTTACGCCCTGGCTGGAGTATTTTGCCAAAGGCATTTTAGATGAACTACAACGGGTGCAGAAACAACTGGAACAATACCAGGCCACGCCAGACACGGCCTTGCAACTTCACCACAAGTTGATTCTGAACTATATTGACGCCTATGGTTTCATTACGGACAAAGCGTATGCCGGCATGACGGAACGAGCCAAAGCCACGCGCACAATGGATTTCAACAGACTTATCGAATGGGAACTGATTGTGCGACAGGGGCGAGGGCGCAGCACGCATTACCCGCGGGCTGATTAAGGCAGGACGCTGATGACGCAGAAAGACTGCGTGACGCAGAAAGACTGCGTGACGCAGAAAGACTGCGTGACGCAGATAAGAGCCGATTTAGTCCTGATGAATCCAGCCAATCTGCGCTTTATCAGCGTCATCAGCGGGCTATTAAGGACTTTTCTGACAAATTGCTGGGGCGCGTAGACAGGTTGGAAGCCTGTCCTACGGTGTGGGGGGGGATTGCCAATGGAGAGCGTAGATTTGTTCGACGGAACGACGGCCTTTGACTTGCATGGGGGGGAGAGCTTCTACCTGCGTCCAGGCAGCGACGGCGGCGTAAACCGGGCTGGAAAGCAGCACCTGACCGGGTTGCGCCAGTTCTTGCAGGCGCTTCGCCAGGTTGACCGCATCCCCAATGGCTGAGTAATCCTGGCGAAAGTGACCGCCCACATTTCCGACTACGGCTTCTCCCGTGTGAATGCCAATGCCAAAAGAGAGACGATGCTCCAGAGGAATCTGGGCGTGGTAGGCGACTAGCGCCTGCTGCATGGCTTGCGCCGACTTGACAGCGCGGGCGGCGTGGTCGGCTTGGGGGTTGAGGGGGGTGTTAAACAAAACCATGACGGCGTCCCCCATGAATTTGTCAATCACGCCTTCGTGCTGGCTGATAACGACACTGGCGAGGGTGAAGTAGCCGTTGATGATTTCGATCAACTGTTCCGGCGGCAGATGTTCGGCAAAGGCGCTGAAACCACGCACGTCGGCAAACAAAATAGTGATGGTTTGTCGCTGGGGGCGCTGCGCCGCCGCCAGATCGTGCACCCGATCCACCAGGCCCGGCGGCAGATAGCGCCGCACGCCAGCCAGCCGCTTCTTTTCGGTGACATCATCCAGCACAATGGTCACGCCCAATGGCTGCTGCCGCCCGTCGCGCAGGGGAGCGCAGTTTAAGGTTAAGGTAATCCTTTCGCCGCTTTCCACGCCCTCCGTTTCTACTTCGGCATAACGCGGGCTGCCATACCGCTTAACCTGCTGCACCATCACTTTCACCACGCGGCTGAGGTCCTTAAATACAGCCTGGTAGCTCAGAGGTGTGGCGGCGTGGGGATCAACACCCAACATGCGAGCGGCGGCGCGATTGTACATAGAAACGTGATCGTTCAGATCAATAGTAATCACGCCGCTGGCAATGGACTCAAAAACATCGTCCATCAGGTATTTCATTTCGGTGATGTCTGCCAACTGGTGGCGAATCTGGCGGAAGAGGCGGGCGTTCTCAATAACGCTGGCGGCCTGATTGGCAAAAGCAGCCAATACGTTGCGATCCGCCTCGACGAAAATATTGGAGACGGCGCGGCTGTCCGCGTAGATAACGCCAAAGGTCACGCCTTTGCTGCGCAGGGGAACGCACAGAATGGAGCGCAAATTATAATAGATGATACTGTCGTATTCGGTAAAGCGGGGATCTGAACGGGCGTTGGTGGTAACGACGGGAACCCCCGTCTGGAAGACGCTGCCGGCAATGCTATGGCTGATGTCAAACGCGACCTGTTCGATACTCTCTTGATTGATGTTGCGGGCGACCTGCACTTCTAACTTGCCCGTTTCGTCGTTTACGAGCATGAGCATGGCTCGTTCAGCGCGCAGCAGGCTGACGATGCTGTCCATGACCAGATTGAGTAGTTCGGCAATGTCCAGGGAGGAGTTCATGGCCTGGCTGATCGCCTGTAAGCGGCGGAGTTGACCGAGTTCCGCGCGATGGGCGTCTAATTCATGGTCAAGGGTAAGCAGGGATTGGTATAAACGGAGATAGAGGCGAATAAGCGCCGTGTTGCCTGGCAGCAAATCCTGGGCGTGGTGCGCTTTTAACAACTGTCGCTGTTGTTCCAGGGCTGCGCCCAATCCGTCCAGCAGGCTGCGCCATGGTTGGGAATCAGGGGGGGAGTCAGGCAATTTGACCTCGCTGTTGGGGCTGCCGCCAAAAGGTAACAAATGCCCTGTGGTGAGCGGGCATTCGTTATGCCTGGCTATTATATTGCAGGGCAGGTGTAGGGCAAGGAAACTGCAGGCTTTGTGGGGCGGGAGATTAAAAGGTAGCGATGCACTTAATCGTGGTGGGTGTCAGCCGGGGCTGACACCCATTTTATGGGCAATTTTTGGCGCATACGCGCCAAAAATTGCCCAACGCCGATATTTTGGGCCCGCTTTGCGGGGTGGGTATACAGCGAAAGACATCGTCACAGTTTACTGAGGTGTTACCGATTAAAAAATCTGCCCGATTTTTGTAATCTTGTCTGGACGAGGTGGGTTATAGACGGTTTTGCTTGTGGATGTAGTAGATATAGCCCAGGCCGAGGGTGAGCGAGAAGATGAACCACTGCACAGCATACCCCAAATGGGAGCCATCGGAAAGGTCAATTTCCAGGGGAATGCGGTAGGGCAGGATGTCATTGGCTGGCGGCGTGGCAGCTTCCGGCGTTTGCTGGATGTAAAAAGGGAGCAGGGGATAGGGGAGTTGGGCGGCTATGCCGGCAACATCCACGCGAAACCACTCTTCCTGCGGCGCAGATGAGGTGAGTGGGACGGTCTGGAGCCGGTCAGGCAGGGTTTCTGTGGCGCGAATGTAACCCGTAACCGTGACTGTGCCCGTCACCGGAAAATCGGGCCATGCAGCCAGGCCATCGTCGCTGCCCGGTATCCAGCCGCGATTGACCAGGACGGCCTGGTCGCTGCCGGCAATTTGCAGCGGCGTAATCACGTACTGCCCCAACCGCTCGTTATACCGCTGCTGCACCACAAACACCTGGCGGGCTATATCGTAACTGCCCACCACCGTCACCTGGCGATAACGGACGGCGCTGGCTGCGTCTGGCGGCGGCTCACGGTTTAAGTCCAGCGGCGACGCAGCCAACTGCGCCTGGATAACGGCATTGGCTGCGCGGCGCTGTTCCAATCGCTCAAGCTGCCACACACCCAGGCGAGCCAGCAGAAAGATGCCGGCAATGACCAGCAGCGTCGTCCACCACCATTGGCGATTAAACAGCAGGGAAAGTCGGAAACCGGAGGGGGTCATATTAACTCTGGCGTGGGTGAGCCGGACGGGCCGGGCGGGCAGACGTGGCCCCACGACGGGCGCGGCTTTGCGCCAGCCAGCCAGCCAGCGCAAGAACGCCTAAAATGCCGGCCCAAACGGGCCAGCCCACCTTCACCGCGGGCAGGACTTCTTGTTCAAAAGAGAGCGAACCGCTGCCATCTGGCCCACTAACCTCTATGAGAAAACGCCACATACCCGTCTGCGTCACCTCAAAGTCAGCCTCATAATACAACTTGTTCAGGGCAGCAGCGCTGGTTGCCAGCGTCTCGATAGGGATAGCCTCTGCGCCGTTTGCCGGCAGCGGCTGCGCCACCACGCGCACCACCGCGCCTAAAACGGGTTCGCCAGCCGCGTCGCTGCCGCCATCGGGCGCGGGCTGCGACACAGCTATGGTAACGTGCAGCGGGCCTGGTCGCAGCGTATCCGATTGGGTCCAGACGGAAACCAGGTAAGGGCCAGCAGCGACGTTTGACACCTGGAGCGCGCCGCCGCCATGCGCCCTGGCTGGCGGAGCATACTCACACAGAATGGCCAGTAGCAACAGGCTAAAGCCCCACATCGCCCGGCGCAAGCCACGTGAACGGTTCATTGTTTGGCCTCTATGCCTGGCGCCAGCAGGGCGGCGCTGCTATCCCAGTGAGCCGCAGCGGAGGGCGGCTGCCGCTCCTCGCGCTGCAGCCGGCGGAAAATCAGGACAAGGGCGGCAATGATGTACATCATGCTACCCGGAATCCACATCAGCAAGCCGCCAAGCTGTTGATCATACAAAACGGAGATGCCAAACAAACGCGGGACAGAAAGGTAATGGGTGTAGATGATGGACTCGGAAAAGGCAATGAAAATGCCGGCAATCATATTCGGCGGCACGCCCCCAATGGCGTAAATCACTCTGGCCAGCGTCGAAGGGCGGCGACCCAAAATGGGGGCGGCGCCGGTTAGCTGCCACCAATAAAGCCAGGCAACACCGAAGAAACTCAGGTGTTCCAGGTCGTGTAACCAATCCACGCGCAAGGCGGCGTTATACGCCTGGGGATCGTGCCAGCCCCAAAGGACGGTGATAAGCAGCAGCCAGATAATGCCCGGCGCGGTCAGCCGTTGCAGCCCGGCGCGAAATCGGGAGTTTTTGTTGAATGCATGAACGATAAGGGGGCGTACAGATGCCGGCATCCCCCACACCCCCACCGGGAACGGCTCCGCCAGCCACAATAATGGCGGGGCAATCATCATCAGCAGCAAATGCTGAATCATGTGAAACAGAAATAGCTGTTGGCTCAGGACGTCAATAGGCGACAGCAAAGCCAGGCAAACGGCTGCCAGCCCCGCCAGATAAGACACCAGACGCCATCCATTTGCCAGAAGGTGCTGCTTCTGCCGCAGCTGCCGCCAACCCCGTATATATAATGTTCCGGCCAGTAACAAGACCAGGATGACATCAGCGCGCCACCCCCAGGAACGGAGCAGCGCGCTGCTAACAGGATCCATATGGTTGGTTCGGCCGGGACAATGCCCAGGCCTGATAGAGAGCGCAAAAGCTCAACATGGCGCAGTGCGCCTAAAGATGAACCGCCTGACCAATCAGATACAGCGCAGGATAGAAGAAGACCCAGACAACGTCTACGTAGTGCCAATAAACGGCGCAGGCTTCGACGCCCCAATGCTGTTCCGCATTGTAATGTCCGCGGCGACCATTGTTCCATACAATCAGAATTAAGATGATGCCGCTGAGTACGTGAATGGCGTGTACGCCCGTCATGCCATAAAAAATAGCTCCGAACGCGCCATCTGTCAGTTTCAGGTGACCAAACAGCTCAATGCCGAACAGATTGGCTTCCAGACCAAACACATTCCATTCCATGAAGACAACGCCAATAAAGAAGAGCGTGCCCAGGCCCACCGTCCACATCAAGCTGCGCAAGAAGGTGGGGCGATCGTCGTGGGCAATCGCTGTTTCGGCGCGAGCCATAAAGAAGCTGCTCAACAACAGCACCGAAGTGGTGATTAAACCCAGCCCCTGCGATAGTTCCGGGCGTGTGTTGCCCCACAGGGCAAAACGGGAAGCCAGCAGCGCGCCAAACAAGAACAGTTCGGAGAAGCAAAATACCCACAGCCCCAGGCGATTTGCGCGTAACGCAACGGCGTAAGGAACCTCGTGATGGTCGTGCTCATGCGCCCCATGGTGGGCAGCGGCGTGTTCTCGGATGACAGCGCTCATTAATGACTCTCCTCACGCCACAGGCGGTAAATGTGCATGAAGTAGTTAGCGATCAGGCCCGTCTTAATCAGGGCAATGATAAACAGGAGCGGGGCGGAACCATTGGTAGCACCGCTGACTATGAATTCCAAAATCGTTAAGATACCCAATCCGATTAAGACGTATATGCCCTGGCGATAAGCAGCGGCTTTCTTTTGTTGCACAATCGTCTCCTTTGCAGAGAGTGGTCAGTGGGGAGTGGTCAGTGGGCAGAAGCGCCGTCCCCAAACTGTCTATAAAGAAGTTAACAGACCAGGCGTCAGTCGCCGGCAGTGGGGACAGCGCTGGTTTTGATGTAGACCGAACCCGGCAGCCCATAGTCATACGGTTCACCCACCACTTCGATGGGCGTATCGTAGTTTAGTTCAGGAATGGGCGTGGGCGTTTGCCACTCTGGCGAACGGGAGCCCCAGGGATTGGTGGAAGCCACAGGCTGGCGGCGAGCGCTGACAACGAGATTATAGACCATGATCAGCACCGACCAGGCAATGATCAGGGCAGAAAACGTGACCAGCGTTTGCGTCAGGGTGACGCCCAAAGCCGGATCGTAGTCGGCAATGCGGCGGCGCATGCCCATCAAGCCAGCGCGCATCTGGCCCAGGCTCATTAACCAGAAACCAGGCGTCATGAGCCAGAAATGCAGCTTACCCAGCTTTTCATTGTACATTCGGCCCGTTATCTTAGGATACCAGTAGTAAAGGGCGGCAAAGAAGGGGAAAATGAAACCGCCGAACATGGTAGCATGGAAGTGACCCACCACCCAATAACTGTCATGCAAGTGCATGTCAGTGGGCACGGTTGCCAGAATTGGACCCGTGAGACCGCCAATGAGAAAGACAGAAATGGCCCCTAGCACAAAGAGCATGGGCGTGGGAAAGACGAGCTTTCCGCCCCAGACGGTGCCAATCCAACTGAAGAATTTGACGCCTGTGGGAATGGCGACGAGCATGGTGGAAACCATGAAGACGCGCTGGAGGGTGTCGCTCATACCGGACACAAACATGTGGTGCGCCCACACCAGGAAACCAACGAAAGCGATGCCCAGGCTGGCCAGGGCAATGGCTTTGTAGCCAAAAAGGGGCTTGCGCGAGAAGACGGGCAGTAGTTCGCTAATCACGCCCAGGCCGGGCAGCACGAAAAGATAGACAACGGGATGGGAGTAGAACCAGAAGAGGTGCTGGTACAGCAGCGGATTGCCGCCAGGAATGCCGGCAGGGGCCGCCGGGTCAAAAAAGCCCATGCCCAGCAGGCGTTGGGTAATCACCATGAGCAGCGCCAGACCCACGGTCTGGGTCACGGAAAACTGGATGAGGGCGGCGGAAATAGCCCCCCACACAAAAATGGGCATGCGAAACAGGCTCATACCCGGCGCGCGCATGGTAGCCACGGTTACCAGGACGTTGATGGCTCCAGCGATAGAGGAAAAGCCGTTAATCCAAAAGCCTAGCAAGAAGAGAGAGACGCCAATGTTGGGGGTGGTGGTGCTGTGGGGCGGGTAAGCCACCCAACCGGTATCCCATCCGCCAATGAAGATGCCGGCAATTAACAACACTGCTGCCGGCACGCCCACCCAGTAGCTAAAGGCGTTCAGGCGGGGGAACGCCATGTCCGACGCGCCAATCATCAAGGGTACCAGATAGTTAATCATGGCGCCGACGCCCAGCAAAATGCTGGCAATCATGATGATGCCATGCGCGCTAAACAGCGTGTTGTAGGTATCCAACTCCAGGAACTGCATCCCCGGATAGGATAGCTCCAGCCGGAAGATAATGGCCAGCAGGCCGCCAACGAGCAAAACGATCATGCCCGTCACCCCATACTGAATGCCAATAACTTTGTGATTGTAATCTACGCTAAAATAGCGGGTCCAGGCAGGCGCATGTTCCGGGGGGCCATGCCGCATAGGGGTCTTACGTCCAATGCTCCACTTGAGCCAGTCATTCAGGACGCCAGAAGCCAGCAAGAAAGTCAGGACGCCAATGATGGCTCCGATGACGAGGGCCGCTTCCAAATCTTCGGGCAAGCCGGCGGCGCGGCGAATGCCGGCAACCAGCGCCATGCCTAACAGCGTGCCCACAACCTGACCGACAAGGCCCCGAATCAATCCCAGTCTAAGCAAAATTCTCATAACGTGCTCTCCTTACCAGACGCAACTGTGCGCCTCTCATCTAATGAGACCCTATCCAACGGATGCAGCCTTACGGCTGAGTCAGTGTTTTCATAAACTCAATGATGTTGGCCACATCCTGGTCAGACAAGATAGTAGTGTAATTTTGCGGCATCAAGTTGGGTTGGAAGCCCGCCACAATCTTCACATTCGGTTCGTAAATAGATTCGCGGATATACTCGTCGTCTACTGTCACACTGCTGCCATCGGTGAGCGCTTCCTGGCGACCATAAATGCCTTGCCAGGTTGGTCCCACCAGGGCCGTGCCATCCAGACTATGGCAGCTAGAGCAGTTCGCCTGCCACAACCGCTGCCCCTGTTCCGCCGGCGGCAAACTGGCTATGGCCAGGATTTCGCTCTCCCAACTGGCGTACTCTGTGGCGGACAAAACGCGCACATCAGCCAGCATGTAAGCGTGGCGCTGCCCACAAATCTCGGCGCAGCCAATCTTGTATTCGCCTTCATCAGTAGGCGTAATGCGCAAGGTAGTCTTTTGCCCAGGCAGCAAATCTTTCTTCACCCGAAATTCTGGCACCCAGAAAGAATGAAGAACGTCGCGCGATTCCATCTCCAACCGGATAGTGGTGTTTACAGGCACAACCAGGTCAGGCGTGTTGGCATACTCCCCTAACTCCGGATAATGAAAAGACCACTGCCATTTCTGTCCGGTGACCTCTACCACTATCTCATTGGGCTTGGCGACTGTGATTTCATCTAAAACATTCCAGCCCCACACGCCAAAGCCTACCACCAGAAACAGGGGAATAACCGTCCAGGCTACTTCCAGGGAGTTGCTGCCATGGATAAATTCGCCATCGCTGTCGTCGCCTGGGCGGCGGCGGAAAACGACCAGACTATACCCCATAAACACCACTACCAGGGCAAACAGGAAGGAGATCAGGATAAAATGACCCCGAAACAGTTGATCGATCGGAATCGCCTCGGCGCTGTTTGCCGGCGGAAGCTGGTAAATAGCGTCTAAAATGAGGTAGGTGATGCCTGAAACAAGCACAACCAAAGCAGAGGCAATGGCAAGATGTGTTTTATGATTCATAGAGTTATCCTGGTTTTCACCAACAATCGTACCAAACAGCGGGCATTATACCCGATGGTGTTGCCGTTTGGGAAATAGTTGCAGGACACAAGGATGTCGCCGACATGCAGCGCGCAAGCTTATCTAAGTACACAGATAAGGCGTATCAGGCGTCACAGCATTTTTGCCGTAGCACAGTCACGTTATGTGCATTTTATCACAAGCAGAATGCGCGGCAAATGCAGAAACCCAAACGTGAACCGCGCCCTAGCAATAAATCCAGGCGTAGTCCCCGTTTGGGTTTGTAGTACTTTTGTCCTCACCAGAGTGCGCCAGAGGGCTGGCGCGCCCGTCTGGATTTTTCGCTTACATCGTTAGCGTCACGGAGGCCGCATGCCCCGCCCCAGGGGGCGCCGCCAGGCGCGCCTGATAGCGCACGCGGCGCAGCAGCAGCAGCCCTACGCCTGTCAGGGACAAAGCGGAGCCAACGAGTGCACCAATGAGCATGAGACGCATGGGGGGCGGCGCGGGAATTGGCGCTGCCGGCAGGCTGTGCAACAACTGCTCCTCTAACTGGCGCACAAATGAGGCGCGCGGTTTGACAGGCGCCAGCGATTTCTGCAATAACTTGCCCAGGTGCAACAAAGCAGGCAGTTCTGGAAACAGTGCGGCATACTGCATCGTCAAACTGTCAGTTGTATCCGCGCCCCGATTCAAATCGTCCGCATGTGCGGTCAGGATCTCTTCTAATACCTCTGGCAAATTGCCTACCATCTTGACCTCTTGCACCAGGAGTAGTTCGTTATAAAGCTGCGCCCACGAACAACTCACCGCCAGTCTAAGATTTCACCGCCAGGGTGCGAAGGGCGCAAAAATAATTCGCTGGCAATTATTCAGGGATAGCCACTAATCCCAGAGTTCCCGGTCCCAAATTGATGGCTACCGCTACGCACAAATCCACAGTCAGTTCTTCGGTTGTGTTGAAGTTGGGACCAGCCAACTGCTGCAACTCCCTGGCGCCTTCGAGTGTGTTGGCGTGGATATAGGCAAGTTTCACAGGTTGATTGCCCACTTTCTCTTTGATAAAGTCAACCATGAACTGCATGGCCTTCTTGTGGGTGCGCACTTTGCCCGCTTCCACAATCTCGCCTTCCTTCAATTGCATTACGGGCTTAATGTTGAGCAGGGAAGCCATAGTAGAACGGAGCGCACTGACGCGCCCGCCCTTCACGGCAAACTCCAGACTGTGAATCAGGAAGGCGACAGCCTGTTTCTCGCGCATGTATTCCAGCCGTTTCAGGATGTCGGCGTAACTGGCGCCGGTTTCAGCCATGCGGGCGGCTTCCAGAGCCATAAAACCCTGACCAATGGAGCCAGACATGGAATCGAAAACATGGACGATGGCCTGGCCCTCTACTTCTTTGCCGGCAGCAATCGCCGAGGCGTAAGTCTTACTCAGTTTTTCGCTAACGGTGATGACCAGGATTTCGTTCTCGCCTCCGGCCATAATGTCGCGGAAAGCCACTTCGAACTGGTAGGGATTGGGTTGGGAAGTCTTGGGGAAGTTGCTGCTGCTGACGGTTTCTACTTTGCGGTAAAATGCCGGCAAATCCATCTCCACGCCAGACAAAAACTCCTCCGTGCCAAAATGGATGTTCACAGGCACTATAACAATGTTGTGCTTCTTCACCAGGTCGGCTGGAATGTCACCAGCGTCGTCAATTACAACTCTCATGCTCGTACCTCTTTTCGTTTAGATCGTTTGCGCCGTGGTTCCCGTTACTGCCAGGCCACCAACAGACTGCAGATTAGGTTATTCGCCTGGATAGGTCAGGCGCGTCGCCTACGGGAACCGGAACGGCTGTGCCTGTTGTTTCGGCGCAACCTCAACCGGGCATCTTGTCTTTGCGTCCCAGGCGACTACTAAAGGCAAACCACCGGTTGGTTTTCTCATTGTGCCAGCCCACTGCTTGCGGTTGCTGCAAATCGTCGCGCAGCGCCAGCAGCGTGCGGTGGTATAAGGATTTAATGGCGCCCTCACTGCGCCCCATTATCTGCCCAATTTCCGCGTTGGGCAGTTGTTCCATAAACTTCAATAATAGGAGTTCCTGTCTATCTGCCGGCAAACGACGCACGGCTTCCAACAAAAACTCCCGTTCCTCCAGACGTTCTGTCTTCGATTCTGGCCCATCTTCACTGGTATGCCATTGAGCAAAATCCTCTAGAGAGAACACCTGGCGGCGACTGCGATCCCGATGCCAGTTGGCTACCATGTTATGAGCAATACGATAGAGCCAGGCGGAAAAAGGCACACCCTTATCCTGATAGTTGCCAATATGCTGCATCGCGCGCTCAAAAATTCGGGCCGTCAAATCTTCGGCGTCGGCTGCACTACCCGTGCGGTAGTAAACATAGTTGTAAATGCGCTCGACGTACGTCTCGTACAGTTGACCAAAAGCCTCTTTGTCAACTTTGGCGCGAGCTATCAATGTGGATTCATCCATGCCATTATCCATGAGGGGCGCAACCGCCTGTAGAACATACCCTGGCAGATACGCAGCGGGACGGCGTGGACGTGTTTACAGGAAGAAACACGCGGCGCGCCTGTTGGTTGCGAATTTGGATAGCTGCCAGCCGCTTGCCAGACGTGACCGCATGAGCCACCAGGTGTGTTGGGTAACGTCTGCCTGCTAAGGGTAAAAGCAGCAAGTGGCGAGCGAGTAACAGCAACCGAGTATATCAGAGGCAGATAAGGATGCCAGTAGCAAACTTGACCATGCCCCAGGCACACGCTATTCTCCCTATTAATATGACACACAATCGCTCATCTATGACGAGACCCGCAGCCGGGCCAGACGGTATTGGCTGTGTGGGGATGCTGCTCTTATTGGGCTGCATGGCTGTGCTACTTCTGGCGCTGGTGCGCCCGGATGAGGAACCGGCAATGAGCATGGGAAATGGGGGGCTGGCGGCGCAGGTTGACCTGCCGGCAGGCACGACTGTCCCCGCCAGCGCTTCTGACACCCCCCTGCCGGCGGCGACGGATACCGCCACGGCCACCTCTTTACCGACAAGCACCAGATTGCCCACCGCCACCTGGACGCCTACGGCTACCTGGACGCCCACCGCTGCGCCACCCACAGCAGCCGTAGCCACAGCATCCCCGCTGCCGCCGCTGCCCACAGCCACCTATACGCCCATGCCCCTGCCCACGCCCATTGGCACGATAAGCTGGACGCTGCGCGTACCTATGCTCATGTACCATTACATCAGCACGCCGCCGGAAGACGCGGACAAATACCGCCTTGACCTGTCCGTAGAGCCAGAAGCGTTTCAGGCGCAAATGGCTTATCTGGCGGAAAATGGTTACACCACGATTGACCTGTACGACCTGTCGCTGGCTATAGTTGATAAGAAAGCTTTACCCCCCAAACCGGTCATCATCACTCTGGACGATGGTTATCGGGATAATTACGAGAACGCTTTTCCAGTTCTGCAGGCTTATGGGCAGAAGGCGACGTTCTTTATTGCGACGGATTTTGTGGATCAGGGGGCTGCGGCTTATATGACGTGGCCCATGCTGGAGGAGATGGCGGCTGCCGGCATGCGCCTGGAACCACACAGTAAATCCCACCCCGATCTGCGCGAGCGGGATCATGATTTTCTAGTGTGGCAAATCCTCGGTTCACAGGAAACGCTGGCGGCGCACATTGGCTACCAGCCGCGATTTTTTGCCTATCCTGGCGGGCGCTACGATGACGCGGTGCTGGAAATAATGCCCCAGCTTCATTTCTGGGGCGCAGTGACCACGGCTGGGGGCTGGTGGCACAGCTTTAACAACCGGTATGAATGGCTCCGCCTGCGCGTGCGCCATACAACCACCTTGCCTGAGTTCATTGACTTGTTGGAAGGGGGGCAGTGATGCCGCCTAGGGATAAGATTCTGCTCACGGATTTGCGATTGCAGGGGATTCTGGGTATTGAGCCGGAGGAGCGGCAACATCCTCAAGAAATTCTCGTCAACGTGACAGCCTATGCCGACATCCGCGCCGCCGCGCGCAGCGACGACATCGCCGATGCGGTTAACTATGCAGCTATGGCAGAGCGCATTCGCCAGCATGTAGCGACAGGCGCGCCTCTTTTAGTTGAACGGTTGGCGGAGGAGATTGCCGGCATCCTCCTCGCTGAATTCAACGTCGCCAAAGTGCGCGTCCGCGTGGAAAAGCCTACCGCTGTGCCCCAGGCCCGCGCCGTCGGGGTAGAAATCGAACGGCATCACGCCAACATACACAAAACTTCTTGACACAGTCCCTCAAAACATGATATAGTTAACACGTCAACAATTGCCTATGCAACAAATTTCTGGCACAACAGGCGAGACGCGGACAAAACGCTTACGAAGATCACCTTGAGAAGCAACAAAACTCACTTGTTAATCTCCGCGGGCAATTGCATAATAACCAACAACTTTGCCCAGGAGTTACAGAGTTACTACACTTGAAACTTTGTACGATCTCTGGCAGTGCATGAGCCCAACGCCGATAAGATTTGTCTGTCGTCTGCTTCTCCCGGACGTCCCCCTACCACGACGGTGAGGCACACATAAGGGATGACTGCTACCAACAA
>CAYQYJ010000048.1:0-15539 GCA_964421605.1 uncultured Ardenticatenaceae bacterium
ATTATACTTCACTATGCAATAACCTATCCTATGTCTTTGTCCACAGGAGAAGCGTGTGCGAAAACGGTAGTCCCTGCTGAGCGCGAAACGCTGGCACAGAGCATGTCACAACTATTGAGAACCTGGCTAACATGCGCAGCGAGTTTTTGACTGGCTATCAACACAAAGTTTAACATTATGAACGCGAAAACGAGGGTATTAACGATTCCTTATCCTGATGATTTGCTGCTCTCACTGAAAGAGAGTGAAGCCGAGTTTGAAGCCGAAGCCCGGCTGCTACTGTCCGTCAAGCTTTATGAGATGGGGCGTATTCCCACAGGTATGGCGGCCAGACTTGCCGGCATGGAGCGGGTGGCTTTTATGTTTGCGCTCGATCGCTTTGGCCTCTCTCCCATTGGCGTTGATCCTGACGAATTAGAAGAAGACCTGGCCAATGCTTGAGCAATGGCTGAAGAAGAAAAGCGCGTTCCGAAATAATGTGAGAAATTATCCGGCAAACGAATTTGACCGTTCCGCCATTTGCGATTAGACTTCTAGCAATTGCATAAAATCTCATCCAGAGAGGTGGAGGGATCGGCCCGATGAAGCCTCGGCAACCACCGCGTTTAGCGCGGCAGGTGCTAATTCCGACAGACAGCCCACAGGCTGTCTGGCAGATGAGAGCCTGTACCGACAGCCTCTCATCATCATGAGAGGTTTTTTGTTGTCAGAGCTTTTCAACCAACGAAAAAAAAGTCACCCCTGTGTAGCTCGATCTGTTTACCAGACGCACGGCATAGAGCCGACCCTCACATACAAAGGACGTCAGGCTTTCCTGGCTTTCTTTGCGATCTTCGCGTCTTGGCGGTGAAATTCCAGAGCGGCTTAGTAGTTATATCTGGGCAACGATAGGATAACGACATGCAGCGAACGACACGCTTACAACAAGAACTGGCGCAGCGGATTTTGATTCTGGATGGGGCTATGGGCACGATGATCCAGAGCTACCAACTGGACGAAGCCGGCTATCGCGGGGCGCGCTTTGCCAGCTATCCCCGCGACGTGAAAGGGAACAACGACCTGCTCGTCCTCACCCAACCGGAGATCGTCCACGCCATTCACCGCGCCTACCTGGAAGCGGGCGCGGACATCATCGAAACAAACACCTTCAACGGCAACGCCATCTCCCAGGCAGATTACGATATGGCGGCGCTGTCTTACGAAATGAACCGCACCGCGGCGGAAATCGCCTGCGCCGCCCGCGACGAATTTGAGCGCCAGCACGGAGATGCCCGTCCCCGCTTTGTGGCGGGCGCGCTGGGCCCGACGAACAAAACCGCCTCTATCTCCCCCGACCTGAGCAACCTGGGGTATCGCAACGTCACCTTTGACGAGTTGGTGGACGCCTATTACACCGCAACGCGGGGATTGGTGGAAGGGGGCGTGGATTTGCTGCTGGTGGAGACGATTTTCGACACTTTGAACGCCAAAGCGGCTATTTTCGCCATCCTCAAATATTTCGACGACAGCGGACAGCAGCGGCCCATCATGATTTCGGGCACCATCACCGACGCCAGCGGGCGCACCCTGTCCGGGCAGACGACGGAGGCGTTTTGGAATGCAGTGGCTCATGCGCAGCCGCTGATTGTGGGGTTGAACTGCGCTCTGGGAGCGCGGGAAATGCGGGCGCACGTTGAGGAGATAAGCCGCCTGGTCCCCACGTATGTCAGCGCCTACCCTAACGCCGGGCTGCCCAATGCTTTTGGCGAATACGACGAAACGCCGGAGATTACGGCGCACATTTTGCGGGAGTTTGCCCAAAGCGGCCTGGTGAACGTCGTCGGCGGCTGCTGCGGCACGACGCCCGCGCACATTCGCGCCGTAGCTGACGCCGTGCGCGACCTGCCGCCGCGTCCGCTGCCGCAGATTCCGCCCATGTGCCGTCTTAGCGGTTTGGAGCCGCTGAACATCTCGCGCCAGTTAAATTTTGTGAACATCGGCGAGCGCACCAACGTCACCGGATCCCGCAAGTTTGCCCGCCTTATCCGCGAAGAGCGGTATGAAGAAGCGCTCAGCGTGGCGCGGCAGC
Organism: uncultured Ardenticatenaceae bacterium; assembly: GCA_964421605.1. Lineage (GTDB taxonomy): Bacteria > Chloroflexota > Anaerolineae > Promineifilales > Promineifilaceae > JAGVTM01. The sequence continues at coordinate 2,069 of CAYQYJ010000048.1, forward strand.
AGGTGGAAAGCGGGGCGCAGATGTTGGACGTGAATATGGATGAAGGCATGTTGGACGCGGAAAAGGCGATGACCACTTTCCTCTACCTGATCGCCAGCGAGCCGGATATTGCCCGCGTGCCCATCGTCATTGACTCCTCCAAATGGTCGGTGATCGAAGCCGGGTTGAAGTGCGTCCAGGGCAAATCGGTGATTAACTCGATTAGTCTCAAGGAAGGAGAAGCGGAATTCATCCGCCAGGCAAAGCTGGCGCGCTGGTATGGGGCAGCCGTGATTGTGATGGCTTTTGATGAAGAAGGGCAGGCAGATACAGCGGCGCGCAAGTTTAGCATTTGCCAGCGCGCTTACCGCATTCTAACCGAACAGGTTGGTTTTGCGCCGCAAGAGATTATCTTCGACCCCAACATCTTCGCCATTGCCACTGGCATTGAGGAACACAACGAATATGGGCTGGCTTATATGGAGGCGGTGCGCCAGATCAAGCAGCATTTGCCGCACGCCCTGATCAGCGGCGGCGTCAGTAATATCTCCTTTGCCTTCCGCGGCAACGACACGGTACGCGAAGCGATTCATGCCGCCTTTCTCTACCATGCCATTCAGGCAGGCATGGATATGGGCATTGTGAACGCGGGACAGTTAGCGATTTACGAGGAACTGGACAAAGAACTGTTGCAACGGGTGGAAGATGTGCTGTTTAACCGCCGCCCGGACGCCACCGAGCGGCTGGTGGCGCTGGCGGAAACGGTGAAGGGCGGGCGGCAGGAGGCGCAGGTAGACCTGGCCTGGCGGCAAGCGCCGGTGGCAGAACGGCTGACGCACGCGCTGGTGAAGGGGATCAGCGATTACATTGTGGCCGATACGGAGGAGGCGCGGCAGCAGTTTGCCCGCCCCATCCAGGTGATCGAAGGCCCGTTGATGGACGGCATGAACGTCGTCGGCGATTTGTTTGGTTCGGGCAAGATGTTCCTGCCGCAGGTGGTGAAGAGCGCGCGCGTGATGAAGCAGGCGGTCGCTTACCTGGTGCCCTTTATCGAAGCGGAAAAGGTCGCTGCCGGCATGGACGCCGGCGAGAGCCGCTCCCAGGGCAAAATTTTGCTGGCGACGGTGAAGGGGGACGTACACGACATTGGTAAGAATATTGTGGGCGTGGTGTTGGCGTGTAATGGGTATGAGGTGATTGACCTGGGCGTCATGGTGCCTGTGACCAAAATCTTGGAGACGGCGCGGCGCGAGCAGGTGGACATCATTGGCTTGAGCGGGTTGATTACGCCGTCGCTGGAAGAGATGCGGCACGTAGCGCAGGAGATGGAGCGGGAAGGGTTTGACCTGCCGCTACTGATTGGCGGGGCCACAACTTCCAAGATTCACACGGCGGTGAAGATCGCCCCTGGTTACCAACGCGGCCCGGTAATTCATGTGGTAGATGCGTCGCGGGCAGTGGGCGTGGCGTCGCGGTTGCTGAGTGATGAGCTAAGGCCCGCATTGACAGCGGAAGTGCAGGCGGAGTACGAAGCGTTGCGGCAGCAACATGCCGGCAGACACGCCCAAAAACGGCTGATTCCGCTGGCTGCCGCGCGCCAGAACAAATTCCAGATTGATTGGGGGCAATACCAACCGCCGCCGCCGCGCTGCCCTGGCATCACCGTTTTCGCCGACTACGACCTGGCGGAATTGCGCCCGTACATTGATTGGACGCCCTTCTTCCGCGCCTGGGAACTGGTGGGCAAATACCCGCACATCCTGCGCGACCCGATTATTGGCGAATCCGCCAGCCACCTGTTCCGCGATGCGCAAGCCATGCTAGATTGCATTATCTGTGAGAAATGGCTGACGGCTAAAGCGGTCATAGGGCTGTTCCCCGCCAATGCGGTGGGCGACGATGACATTGCGGTATATACGGACGAATCGCGCGCGACGCGGCTGGCAACGATTCACGCGCTGCGGCAGCAGATGGAGAAGCCGCCGGGGCGGCCCAATATGTGCCTGGCGGATTTTGTGGCGCCAGCGGAGAGCGGTATAGCAGATTATGTGGGGATGTTTGCGGTAACTGCCGGCATTGGCCTGACCGAACTGAGTGACCGCTTCCTGGCTGCCCATGACGACTACAGCCGCATTCTGGCGCAGGCATTGGCGGACAGGCTGGCGGAGGCGCTGGCGGAACGGCTGCATGAGCGCGTGCGGCGGGAGTTTTGGGGATACGCGCCCGACGAGGCGCTGGCAAATGAAGGGTTAATCCAGGAGCAATATCGCGGCATCCGCCCGGCCCCTGGCTATCCGGCTTGCCCCGACCATTCCGAGAAAGAGGCGTTGTTTGCGGCGTTGCGGGTGGAGGAAAATGCCGGCATCTCCCTTACCGAAAACTACGCCATGTTCCCCACCGCCTCCGTTAGCGGCTACTACTTCGCTCATCCATCCGCCGCCTACTTTGGCCTGGGGCGCATCGGTCAGGACCAGGCAGCCGACTATGCGCGGCGCAAAGGCCTCAGCCTGACCGAGGCAGAACGCTGGCTGGCCTCCAATCTACAGTACGAACAAGAATCGTAACTACCCCAACAAAGCGGGGCGAAAAATATCGGTGACGGGCAATTTTGGGCGCCTATGCACCCAAAATTACCCATAAAAATGGGTGTCAGCCCCGTCTATGGCGGGGCTGACACCCACCACGATTAAGCGCCGCGCTACCGAACGGCAATTCCCCTGACCGTTTAGCGCCCATTCTCGGCGCTGGGAGCGTCAGGTTTCTCTTCTTCATCCGGCGTCGCCTGCGCGCCAGCCATCTTTAGCCAGGCGTCCTGGGTACGATCTTCCATCTTGAGCTCCAACTCCCGCTGCGCCGACGGGAGCAGCCCCTGCGGGCGCACAATCATCATCACCACCAGCAGCGCGCCAAAAGCCACGATGCGGTATTCGTCTACGCCGCGCAAAATTTCGGGCAGCCCTTCCAACACAATCGCGCCCAGCAGAATGCCTTCAATGCTGCCCAACCCGCCAATAATGACCAGCGCCAGCAGGTCAATGGAGATGAGCAGGGTAAAGTTATCGGGGAAGATGTTGACCTGGCGGGAACCGTATAACATGCCCGCCGCGCCGGCAAAAGCCGCGCCAATGGCAAAAGCCAGCAACTTCATGTAGATGGGGTTAATGCCCATCACCTGAGCCACATCTTCATCTTCGCGCATGGCTACCCAGGCGCGCCCCAGGCGGGAGTCGCGCAGACGCACGCTCATGAAAATGACAATGGCAGCCAGAATGAGAGCCAGATAGAAGATGCCGCGCGGATTGCCCAGGCTTTCGCCCAAGAGGGTGGGTGGGGGCAGGTTGAGGATGCCGCCTGGCCCGCCGGTGTAGTCGCGCAGGTTGACCAACAGCAGGCGAATAATTTCGGCAAAGCCGAGGGTGATAATGGCCAGGTAGTCGCCGCGCGTGCGCAAGATGGGGATGCCCAACAGAATGCCCACCAAAATGGTGAGTAAAATAGCTGCCGGCAACGCCGTCCAAAAACCGAGCCCGCCAAACTGCCCACTTTCGATGAAAAAGGAGGTGGGCGAAGCCAGGAAGCCGTAGGCGTAAGCGCCCACGGCAAAGAAGGCGGCAAAACCGAGGTGCAACATGCCGGCATAGCCAATGACAATGTTCAACCCCAACCCAATGGCGGCGAAAATCAACACCTTGCCCAGAACCGCGTTCTGGAATAAATCGGTGAGGTTGGGCATGATCAGCAACAGCAGCAGCCACAAGCCGCCAAAGATGAACTGCTCCCGCCGCGTCTGGATGCGACGCAAGCCAAATAACGCCGCGCCCATAAAGAGAAACAATAGCACCAGCCCGACGATGTTTTCATTGCTGCCGGCAATCGTCACCCTATCCAGGCGGATCAGTAAAAACAAGCCATAAAACAGAAACGGCAACACAAAGACCAGCCGCCGCCGCGCCGCGCTGCGATCGGTTTGGGCGCGGCGCGCCTGTCGTTCCGCCGTCACCAGCCGCGTCAACGCGCCGCCCAGCGCCCCGCTGGCGCTCAGGATTAACGCCAGGCGCAGCAGCGCGCCGCCAATGTCCGCTCCTTGCTGCACTTCTGCCTTGCTCAGGTTGGTTAACGCGCCCGTGTGTTCGGGCAGCACCTGAGCAAACACCCGGTGCACCTGGACGCCATCAGCCTGCAAACGGGCAAAGAAGAGAGTTGTCAGAGCCAGGAGAATGCCGGCAATCACCCCCATCACCAACCCCGTCAACAATGTCTCCCGTCCACGACGCACCGGCTGGCCGCGCCTGTCACGCAAGAGCAGAAAGGCCATCAAAGCCACCACCACCGCGAAAATCCAGATAGCCGCGCTGCCCGCTTGCAGCGGAATCCCTAAAACGTTCAGGTAAAAGATAACGCCGCCGGTGATCAAGCCCAGGCGCGCGCTTTCCTGCCAATTCCATGCAACCATCACGCCTTCTCCCGGCTGAGTACTTCGCCCAATAATCCGGTGGGTCGAAAAATTAACATTAACACCAGGATGGAAAAGGCGATTACGTCCTTATACTCATTGGGCAAACCCAACAAACTGGGGCCCAACGACTCCAACAACCCCAGCACAATCGCGCCAAACATGGCCCCAGGAATGTTACCAATGCCGCCTAAAACGGCGGCAGTAAACGCCTTCAGCCCTGGAATAAAGCCCGTATTGAAGCGCATGACCGAGTTGTGAATACCCAACATGACGCCGCCAGCGCCAGCCAACGCCGAACCCAGAATGAAGGTGACGACGATGATCTGGTTGACATCTACGCCCATCAAGGCGGCTACCTCTTTGTCTTCGGCGACGGCGCGCATGGCTCGCCCTAAACGAGAACGGCGCACAATCAGGTACAAACCAATCATGAAAAGGACAGAGGCTACCAGGATAAACGCGCCCGAACGGGAAATGAAAATCCCGGTCTCCCCAATGCGCCAGCCGCCATCAATAATGGTGGGTTTGCGATAGTTGTGCGGCGTGACGCCAAAGATAAGGAGGGCTGAATATTGCAGGAAAAAGGAAGCGCCAATGGCGCTAATCAGGGGCACCAGGCGGGGGGCCTGGCGCAAAGGGCGGTAAGCAACGCGCTCTAGCAAGACGCCTACCAGAACGGAGGCTAACATGCCGGCAACCATGATTAGAATCAAAGCCAGGGCTGATACACCTGGCGAGCCATCTAGCCAACCCCGCGACAACGTCCACTGCATGACAAAGTAGCCAGCAAAGCCGCCGACCATCATCACCTCGCCATGGGCGAAATTGATCATGAAGAGGATGCCGTAGACCATGGTGTAGCCCAAGGCTACCAGGGCGTACACGCCGCCCAGCACCAGACCGTTGATCAGTTGAAAAGCCCAAAACTGTAAGGGGTATGCTTCTTGCTGCAGAACGATGCTGATGCGCCAGATCAGGGCAATCCCCATGACCAGCCCCAGAGCCAACAGCCACATCTGCCGCTGTTGAGCGCGGCTCAGCCCGAAAATTCCCGTTTTTGCCGGCGGTTGGGGTTCTGTTGTCGCCATGTTCTCCTGAAAGGGGCAGTTTTGACGACTGGCCGCCAAAACTGCCCCGAAAAGAGGGAGTCAGCCCCACATGCAGCAGGGCGACGTCCCGCAATCAACTATTGATCCATGCCGAAGCCGGATACCTGAACAAATTCGCCGTTTTGCACCTGGAAGATCTGAATACCGCCAGCGCCGCATTCGCCGATTTCACTACAGGTCAACGTACCTGTCATCCCCTGGTATTCAGTCGTTTCGCGGATGGCCTTAATCAGCTCTTCGCGGTTGATGAGCAGATAGCCTTCGCCAGCGTCATCGGTCTTGGCGACGCGGGAGATGGCGTCCGCAATCAACCCGACGGAATCGTAGGATTGGCCGTGGAAGGGGCCTAAGTCGTCAGGCGAGATGCCATACTTTTCCATGTATTTGGCGTCAAAGGCGTCGTTCAGTTCCTGCACGTCGGCGCCGGCCACAAAGCTGGCGTATGAACCTTCGGCAGCCGCGCCCGCCGCGGTGAGATATTGCTGGGTGAAGGCGCCGTCATCGCTGAAGAAGATGGCGTTTTCCAGCCCAACTTCTTTCATCTGGGTGACGATCAGAGCCGCTTCGGTGGCGTAGCCGCCAAAGAAGACGATTTCGGGCGCGTCCGTGGCGATGTTGGTTAATGGAGCGCGGAAATCGGTGTCGCCAACTTGAACGCCTTCAAAAGCGGTGACTGTGCCGCCCAAAGCAATGAATTCATCATTAAACACCTGGGCCAATCCCAAGCCATAGTCGGAACTATCGTGCATGACGGCGGCCATGGTCAAGCCAAGCGTGTTGTAGACGTATTCGGCGTCAACGGCCCCTTGCAGGGCGTCGCTGAGAGCCACGCGGTTGCAGATGTCACATTCGGCGTTGGTGACGTCGGGGTTGGTGGCGCTGGGGGAGACAAACGGGATGCGCGCCTGTTGCAGCACGGGGGTGAGGCCAAAGGTCTCGCCGGAACAGGTGCCGCCGCTGACGGCTACGATGCTGGGATCAGAAGCGAAACGGTTGGCGACGGTTGTGCCGGCATCGCCGTCACAGGCGCCGTCTTGCAGGTCCAGTTCAAACATATGACCATTCAAGCCGCCCATTGCGTTCAAATCATCAATGGCAATTTCTGCGCCATTGGCAATGTCCCGACCAGGATCAGGGATGGGACCGGTGAGGGCCACAGAAGCGCCAAGGCGAATGGGCGCGCCGGGTTCAATGACGACGTAACCGGCGTCCATCAACTCTTCCATGCTCATGCCGTCGAGCAGACCAGTGGGTTCAGCCACCGGCTCTTCGGTGGGTTCGGCTGCCGCCTCCGTAGGCGCTGGGGCTTGCGTGGGGGTCTCTTCCTGGGCTGTGCCGCCGCAGGCGGTCAGCGCAAACAGGGCAATAATCAGTACGGCGATCAGAGAACTGATGCGTTTCATGTTTCTTCTCCTCATAGATGTCACTTTTTTGCAGCGTGCTGGCGGGGAAAAGCCAACACTATCAGGCAGCGTCTTCATAAACGGGGAGGGCCAATCCCTACAAAGTGCGAGTATCTGGGCTAAGTTCACCTCCTTCCGCGCCAGGCGCGGCGGACACAGAAGAGCAGCGATGCTCTTAATCGTTAAGGCAGCTGTCGCCCAAAGCGACTATGGTAGTGCGTGAAGATTTTAGTGGATTATCAGGGCATGTCAACCGGTAACACCGCAGTAAATTGTGGCGACCTCTTTTGTGGCATACCGGGACGGCGAAACGGGCGGAAAAAATATCGGCGCGGGCAATTTTGGGCGTCTAGGCACCCAAAATTGCCCTAAGAATGGGATGGTTCATCCCAGGCCATCGTCTTCGGTGTCTTCCAGGTCATAGGCGTAGAATTTTTCCAATTCCGCGTATTTTCCCGTGACCATGAAAATAACCCGCTCGGCAATGTTGGTCGCCCGATCCCCGATTCGTTCCAGACTGTGACCAGCCCACAGCAGGTAGGTGGCGGAACGGATATAGGCGTCATTTTGCATATCTTGCAGCGTGTGGCGAAATAGTTTGGTGTAGTTCTTGTCCAGTTTGTCGTCATATTTAATGACGTGCGTCGCCGCTTCGGCGTTTCGCTGCATAAAGGCATTCATACTGTCGTGCAGCATTTTGCGGGCGCGCGCGGCCATTTTGGGCAGTTGGTGGAAAGAGAGCATCTCTTCCCGATTTCCCAGGCGCTGTGCCAGGGTGGCTATGCCGGCGGCATGGTCTCCCACCCGCTCTAACTCAATGGTGACGTGTATGGCTGCCAGCACGTGCCGCAGGTCGCCGGCGGCCGGCTGCTGCGTCGCCAGGATTTGCAGACATCTCTGCTCAATCTCGTACCGCAGCAAGTTTATCTGGCGGTCGTGGTTAACAACCTGCTGCGCCAGTTCAAAGTTGCAATCCAGGAAAGCAACAACGCCCAGGTTAATCGCTTCGTCCGCCATGCCCGCCAGACGAAGTAAATCCTCATGCAGTTTCTTGAACTCCTGATCTAAAATCGAACGACTGGGTATAGGCATAGTCAGTTAAACTTCTTCTAAAAAACGCGCCAGATCATTTGCGGGGAGGTCGCGCAAGGGTCGGCCATGGCCGCAGGCAAATAGTCTGGGGCGCAGGTTGAGCAGCAGTCGGGCGGATTGCCGCGCCAGAGCCATGTCGGCGGTGATGGGCCTGGGGGTAAGGTTCAGACGATCCTGACGGGTGTTGAGGGCGTCGCCAGCAAACAAGACGCCAGTTGACGAGCTAAAGAAGGCGTGGTGTTCCAGTGTGTGGCCCGGGGCGGCAATGACTCTTAACCCACCCAGGCAGGGTAGTTCGTCGCCAGCGGCTACTTCGTTCACCTCAGCCACAGCGCCGTAGCGGAATAGACCAGCCAGAAACTGCATCATGCCGGGCATGTGTTCAGGGCTGCGTCCGTGACGCAGGAGGGCAGCGGTGGGGCTGCCGGCATAAACAGCCGCCCCGGTGGCTTGCACGAGCGCAGCCAGACTGCCGGCATGATCAATGTCCGCGTGGGTGATCACAATGCGACGCAGGGCGTCAGGTTGATAACCAAGCCGCGCTATCGAGGATAGGATTTTGCGCGCCTGGCGGGGCATGCCGGCATCTACCAGCGTCAAGCCATCCGCATCCGCCGCCAGATAGACGTTGCTGGCTCCCAGGTCCAGCCAATGCACATCAGGAAAGATTTCCATCATCCTCAACAGGGGTTAACTTCGCTGCCGCCTGGTCAAACGCAGCCTGCAAAGCCGCGTAATCAGCCCTGGACAGCGGCGCGTTATTGGTCATCGTCTGCTTCATGTAGCCGCGCAATTTGGTGTAGTGCAGCGCCGGGATACGCGACCCTTTCACGTCCAGATCATTAATGTTGGTGGTGAACACGATGATGGGCTGGACAGGGATATTCTTTTGCGCCACTTCTGGGGCGACCTTCTGCAAATAGTTGGCCAGGTCGCTGCTGGCCCGCTCAGCATCTCGCGTCGGGTTACCCAGGCTCTCCGTGCCGAACAGCTTGCGCATGAAGAAGATTTTCTGCTGCCACTGGTCCCCATCGGCGCGGATTTTGCCGCCTTGATATTTCAGGACAAAAACCATCAACCCATTGTCCGCCAGCAAGACGTGGGGCGCTGGCAGCAAATAATGGTAAATGCGACCATTGGACACCGTTTTACCTAATGCCTGGTCTAACAACTGATCCGGGCGGGGATTGCGGGCATACCGATTGATAAGGTAGAGGCCGCCCTGCGACATGGGCAACCCGATCAACATGGCTAATCCTTGATACAGCAAGATTTGTTGCCCGCTGGAAAAGATGCCCAACAAAAAACCGGCAATTAAGACCACCATGCCGCCAAAGCCCACATACAGGCCAATGCGGCGCAGTCGCAATATGCGCCGCTCGTCGCGCAGGATGGTCAGACGTGTTCTAGAAGTGACTGTTTTGCTCAATGTTTCTCTCTATTGCAGAAATTCAACTTCTTGGAGAAGTTGAACTTCTACATCGGTTCAACCGTTGTACTTGCTCAGGACGATGCAGGCGTTTTGCCCGCCCAGGCCGAAAGAGTTGCTCATGGTGACCTGCAAGTCGGCGCGACGCGGCGCGTTAGGAACATAGTCCAGATCGCATTCCGGGTCGGGCGTTTCGTAGTTCCAGGTCGGGGGAATAATACCTTCGTGCAGAGCCATCACGCAAAACACCGCTTCAATCGCCCCGGCGCCGCCCATGAGGTGTCCGCTGACGGATTTGGTGCTGCTAATAGGGATGTGGTAAGCCTGTTTGCCAAATACGTGCTTGATGGCTTGTGTTTCCAACGTATCGTTGACAGGCGTGGAAGAGCCGTGGGCATTGATGTAGCCAATGGCGTTGGGGCCCACGTTGGCGTCCGCCATCGCCCACTGCATGGCGCGAATGGCGCCCCCGCCTGAAGGATCGGGGGCGGCAACGTGATACGCATCGGATGAAGAAGCGTAGCCCAGGTATTCGGCGTAGATGTGGGCGCCGCGAGCCAACGCCTGATCCAACCGTTCCAGAACGACGATGGCTGCCCCTTCGCTCAAAATGAACCCATCGCGGGCCTTGTCAAAAGGGCGGCAAGCTCGCTCTGGCTCATCGTTGAAATTGGTGGAAAGGGCGCGCATGGCGGCAAACCCGGCCATCGCTGCCTGGTGAACCAACCCTTCCACGCCGCCAGCCAGCATCAGTTCGGCGCGGCCACGCCGGATCATATCGGCGGCTTCGCCAATGGCCTGGGTGCCGGTGGCGCAGGCGGCTACCACGGTGTTAATCGGGCCCTGCGTGCCCGCCAGGTAGCTGACGTGGTGGCTGGGCATGTTGGGCAGCGAACTGACCAGAGCAAACGGGCTGGCTTTGCTCAAGCCCTTTTCGCGGTAGGCGATGAGGTTTTCATCGGCGCGTTCAAAGCCGCCCATGCCTGTGCCCACAACCACGCCGGCTCGTTCAGGGTAGGGGAGCGGCGTGGGCAGGTGAGCGTCTTCCAGCGCCATAACCGCTGCAGCTATGGCTAACTGCGACGCCCGCGCCATGCGCCGGGCCTCTTTGAAGTTCATATAGGTTTTGGCTTCAAAATTTTTCACTTCGCCCGCAATACGACAGGGCAGGTCGCTGGCGTCGAACTGCGTGATGGGGCCAATGCCTGAGCGCCCTTCGAGAGCGCTGTGCCAGCTTTCGCGGACCGAATGCCCCAGCGGAGTCATGGCGCCCATCCCCGTGATGACGACACGATGCCGGCCTCGACTGTCTAAAAATTGTTCCATGCTATCACTCTATTCCCTGTAGTCCCGCACGGATCGCGCCTACTACGTCATTTTCGACAGAAAGTCGAGCCTGTCCCACGGCTTGCTTGATGGCATAGGCATTGGAGCGACCATGCGCTACGATGACGACGCCGTTGACGCCGAGTAATGGCGCTCCCCCCACTTCGTCTGGATTGAGGGCCCGGCCTACTCGCCGGAAGGCGGGTTTAGCCAGCAAGCCGCCTATTTTGGTCAAAGGGCTGGCCATGATTTCGGTGCGCACCAGGCCTAACAGGTGCGCGGCAACGGCTTCCGCTGTCTTGATCATAATGTTGCCCGTAAACCCATCGGTAACGCCCACGTCGGCAGCGCCATTCATAAATTCTTTTGGTTCGATGTTGCCAATGAAGTTGAGGCCGCTGGCTGCCAGCAAGGGAATGGTCTCTTTTATGAGGGTGTTGCCTTTGCCTTCTTCTTCGCCATTGGAAATGAGGGCCACGCGCGGTTGTTTTATCCCCTGCACTCTTTCGATAAACAGGCTGCCCATGAGGGCGAATTGCAGCAGGTAATCGGGCTGGCAGTCGGCATTGGCGCCGTTGTCAATGAGTAGGGGGCGGGTAGGGATGGGGAAAGTAACGCCCAGGGCGGGGCGCTTGACGCCGGAAATTCGGCGCAGCGTTTGCAGCATGGCTACAGCCAGAATGGCGCCCGTGTTGCCGGCGCTGACGAAGGCGTCCGCCTCGCCTTGCTTGACTAAGTTCAGCCCCACGTGCATAGATGAATCTTTCTTGCTGCGCGAGGCAACGGAGGGTTTGTCGGTCATTTCAATGACTTCTGTAGCCGGGCAGACCCGAATGGACAGGCCAGCAGTTTCATGCTGGCCCAGTTCGGCTTTAATACGGCTCTCATCCCCCACCAGGATGATTTCATCTCCAAACTCACGGGCGGCTAATACCGCGCCAGCCACATCTGGATGGGGGTAATCATCGCTCCCCATAGCGTCTACGACGATTCGCATAAAATTCTCACTTTTTGGTTAACCGAGTCTACTTGCCGCAAAGACGCAAAGGGCGCGAAGATTCTCTGGCCTTTCCTGGCGTTCCTTCGATAAATACTCAGGACAAGTTCCTTTGGCAAGCTTAGGACAGGTCTGAGGATGCGAACACCTCATTTTGCGTTTGGCAGGACAGTTACTCAACCGAATGGTAATGAGTAGGCGCACGTTGCATGAGCGGATTCTACCGAGGGGGTAATTGAAAGTCAAACGACGTGAGATTGGGTGTTTTTTCCGGGTTCAATGGTATCGCTACTCGACTAATTGGGGGCGCTTTATCCGGGTTCAATGGTGTTCTTGCTTTCTTGCTTGACAAATAGACAGTTGTCTATATAATGAGTTTTATGGATTGTGTGACGTTTGCTAAGGCGATTGCGGATGAGACGCGGCAAGAGATTATGCGGGTGTTGTGCTGCCAATGGCTGTGTGTGAGTGACATTGTGGATCAGATGCAGGTGTCACAGCCGACGGTGTCGCATCATTTGGGCATTTTGCGCGAGGTGGGATTGGTGTATACGCGGCGGGAAGGCAAGCAGGTGTTTTATACGCTGAATCAATCGCTGATGGCTTCTTGCTGCGGGACGTTGATGATGGTGTTTGCGCCGGAGGAAATGCCGGCAGAACCGGGGCAGGTTCCGGTGGCGTAAGGCGGGGAAGCTCCTTTTTTTGCGGTAACGCATAGACAATTATCAATATGAGGTGCATAATGATGAATGATGTGGTAGCGGAACAGGTTCATGAGGTAGTGCGAGAGCGGTATGGACAGATTGCGCTGGCGCTGCCGATGACGCAGGCAGCAAGCTGCTGTGGGGAAGGGGCGAGTTGTTGCGGCGCAGAATTGTATGAGGTGGAGACGGAGCATTTGCCGGCAGAGGTCACGGGACTCTCGCTGGGCTGCGGCGACCCGATTACGTTAGCGACGCTGCGTCCCGGGGAAACGGTGTTGGACCTGGGTTCCGGGGCAGGTATTGATTGTTTCCTGGCGGCAGAGCGGGTGGGGGAAACGGGGCAGGTCATTGGCGTAGATATGACGCCAGCCATGATAGAAAAGGCGAACCGGAATAAAGCGCGGCTGGGGCGAGACAACGTGGAGTTCCGTCTGGGACAGATCGAGGCGCTGCCCGTAGCTGATAATTCGGTAGATGTGATTATTTCCAACTGCGTGATTAACTTGAGTCCCGATAAGGCGGCTGTTTTTCAGGAAGCGTTCCGCGTGTTGAAGCCTGGCGGGCGGCTGGCTGTGTCGGATATGGTGACGCAGGGGCGCTTTTCGGCGGCGGAGCGGGCGAATATGGACACGTGGGCGGCGTGTATGACCGGGGCGGAAGATGTGGCGGATTATGTGGGGTATACCCAGGCGGCTGGTTTTACGGATATCTCGGTGCGGGATAAGGCGGCGCCGCAGGTGGAACTGGCAGATAGTTTGAGTCTGCCCACGACTGCACGTCTGTTTAGCGCCCTGGTGACGGCGGCGAAGCCGCAGTAAAAGGTAGCTTCCCGGAATCGTCTAAAAACAACTTCCGGTTTTCAAGACTGGCTCAATCTTTGAGATTGAGCCAGTCTACACCAACTAATTTCTAAAGAATCCCTTAGAAGGGGATGTCGTCTTCTTCTTGAGCGGCGGTTCCGCTGTGTTGATCGTCG
>CAYQYJ010000049.1:0-15410 GCA_964421605.1 uncultured Ardenticatenaceae bacterium
AAGACGATTTCGACATCTCTAACATGCTGCGAATCTATTTTAACGGTCAGGGCTATAAAGTAGACGTAGCGGCGCGGGGCGATGAAGCTTTGGAAATGTGTCGTCGCCAGCTTCCTGACTTGATCGTGCTGGACATTATGCTGCCTGACAAAGACGGTTACACTGTCTGTCGCGAACTGCGCACAGCCACGCGCACCAGCCGCATCCCCATTATCTTTTTGACGCAAAAGGATGAGCGCAGCGATCGCATTGCCGGGCTGGAATTAGGCGCGGACGATTACATTACTAAACCGTTTGACATCGAAGAACTCAAGCTGCGCGTTAAGAATGCCATCCTGATTCACCAACGCACGAATATGACAGACCCGCGCACCGGGCTGCCCAGCGGTCGCCTGATTGAGGACCAACTGCGGCAGCTAATGCGTGCGCAAGGCTGGGCTTTAATTCTGGCGGGCATTGACCATTTTGGCGCGTTCAACGACGCCTATGGTTTCGTCGCCAGCGATGAAGTCATGCGCTTCACCTCGCTGTTGCTCAATGAAGTTGTTGATCTGCATGGCACGCCAGACGATTTCATAGGCCAACCCAGCGCGGACACATTCATTATCATCACGCAGGCTAAAGACACCAGAAATCTGGTAGAAACGCTGCGCCAGCGCTTCCGTGAAGGCATCAAAACCCACTACAACTTCATTGACCGCGAACAAGGCGGCATTCTGGTGGGTAACCAGTTGGAACCCCTCATGCGCCTCTCCCTGGGCGTAGTCAACAGCGAAACTCAGCGCTTTTCTGATATTCGGGAAATCACTGAAGCTGCGGCAGAGATGCGCAAGCTGGATCAGGCATCCTATTAAAGCACCGCTGCCGCCAACCCGGAAACGCGCACAGGATCAGCAATGTATTCCAATTTGACCGCAGTTGACACATGGCATTTCCTCGATAATTTGAGCGAGGGCGTGCTGGTGGTTGAAACTGATGGCTCAATGCTCTATCTCAATTCAGCCGCTTACCAACTCCTGGGGCTGGGGGAACGACCCCATTCCCTGGCAGACCTGTTTGCGGCGGTAGCCCCCCAAGACACCTGGCATCATCTCCTGCTGCCGCCTTCAGAGTCCTATCTCCACCTTGCCGGCAGCAATCTGCATCTGGAAACGCGCCCCGTCAATTGGGGCGAGGCGGAGCTTGTCCAGATTAACATTAACCCGGCGCCCATCGCTGGGGCGGACCAATCCAAGCCTGCCGCCGTCAGCGACCAGCTTCAAGCGTTGACCCGCATCGTGCAGAAGTTGAATGTCACGCTGAGCCTGGAGGAACTGCTGCCGGCAATTCTCAACGAAGCCATCCTGGTTACCAAAGCCAGCGGCGGTCAGGTTTTTTTGCGCAGCAGCGCAGGCGCGTTTGACCAACCTTACGTGGAGCGCGGGCAAACCTTGCCGGCAGCCTTAGCCCTCACGCACAGCCAACCTCTCGCCGATACCCCTATCCAACCCCTGATTCACGCCTGGGCGCATCCCTTACACGACCTGCACACCATGCTGGCAGCGCCCATCACTTATGCCCAGGAAGTAGCCGGCTTGATTTGCCTCTATGGCAGCCGGCGCAATCACTTCCCCAAAGAAACCCGCACCTTCCTCGCCATGCTTAGTCACTACGCCGGGCTGGCTATTGGCAACGCCGCCCGCTTTGAAGAAATCCAGGCGCGTAACGCCCTGCTGAGCAAACGAACGGAACAAACGGAGCAGTTTGTTGAGTCCAGCCGCGTCTTCCACAGCAACAAAACGTTGGAAGAAGTGTACGAAGACCTCGTCTACGCCATTCAAGAAGGCGTAGGCTTTAATATCGTCCTGCTCAGCCTGATTGAAGAAAACGACCCGTCCTACACACTGCATCGGGTCACCGCCGCCGGGCTGCCGCTGGAACGGCAGCAAGAATTGCAACAAACGGTGCAATCATGGACCGCCGTGCGACGCCTGGCTAGAGAGGAATTTGCCCTGGGACGAGCTTATTTTGTGCCGGCAGAAAAAGGAATCCAAGACGACGAACTGCACACAGTCCCCGTACTGGAATGGTATGAAGCCGAATCGCTGCCATCCCCGGTGGGCGCCACTAACGCCTGGCAATTTGCCGACATCTTCTTCATCATCATGCGCGGCTCCAATCAGCAACCCCTGGGACTGATCAGCCTGGATGCCCCTATAACGGGCCTGCGCCCCGACCTGAACACAGCCAAAGCCCTGGAAATCTTCGCCAACCAGGCCGCCACCGCCATTGAGAACATCCGCCTTTACAACAATACCCGCGAATACGCCAACCATTTGCAGCAGATCCATGCCGTCTCGCAACAAGTGCTGCGCGAAATCTCCTTTGACACAAAACTCGAACTTCTGGTAGAAGGGCTGCGCGGCGTTGGCTGGGAACGGGTCACTTTAACGCTGCGCGACGAGCAGATGAATCCACTCAAGCTCGTTTCCGCTGGCTTGACCCCCGCCGAGCACGCCTATCTGGAAACCAATATGCTGCCGCCCTCCGTCTGGCGGCAGCGTTTTCAGGACCCCAATTTCTTACGCTTCCGCATGGGCTCCGCCTATTTTGTACCTGCCGAAGACGCCTGGGCGCAGGAAAACGTAGGCGTTATGCTGCCCGACCACACCCGCCCCCGCAATCTGGTTTACGCCTGGCATCCCGACGACCTGTTTTGTCTGCCGCTCTATGACCAACAACAGCGAATCATAGCCTTGATTGGCCTCGACCAACCCGTCAATGGTCGCCGCCCCGATAATCGGGCGCTGCAAATTTTGGAGATTTACGCCCGCTTTGCTTCATCGGTCATTGAAAATTCGCAGCTGTTTGGCGAAACCCTGGCGCGCACGCAAGAGCTAGAAACGCTGTACCAGGCTATTTACGCCATTTCCAGCAGTCTGGAACAGGAAAAGGTTTTGGCCGCCATGGGCCAGCACATGCGCCAGGCCGTTTATGCAGACGGTTACGCCATCTATGAGTGGGATCGAAATCAGAACGATCTGGTGCTGGCTTTGTCATTCTCTGCGGGCAGCCGGCAAGCGACGCCGTTGGGCACCACGTATCGTTTAAGCGAGTTGCCTGAAGCCGAACAAGTTCTGGAAAGTCAGGAACCCATCACTTATCAGCAAAGTAGCAATGGGTATCCGAAACTGGGAGCGTTGGCTTATTTGCCGGCATCGAACTACCACATCACCCTCCTGCCCATCACCATCCGCGACCAATCATACGGCCTGGTACAGGTGGCGACGCTTGAAAATTGGCATCAGGGCGGCAACGAAAGCAAAATTCTACAAGCCATCATCAACCAGGCGAGCGTTGCCCTGGAAAACGCTCGCCTGTTCAAAGAGACCAGCCAGCGCGAGCAGTTCTTCGCCGCCTTGGGGCGCGTCAGTCTGGCTATCAACGCCACACTCGACCTGCCCACCGTCCTGGACTTGATTTGCCGCGAAAGCATGGCTATCTTCCAGGTTGACGGCGTGTACATCTGGCAGCGCCAGGGTCTCGACCTGGTGGCCACCGCCGCCCAAGGGCATGGCAAAGACCCGTTCATTGGCACTGTCATTCGCGCCAGCGAAACGCGCGTTTTTGCCGCTGCCGTTGTCAACCATGGCCAGAGCATCTTCCTCAACAACCTCAATCAGATCTCTTCCGTTAATATACGTCTACCCGATAAAAAGTCCATTCAAGCCATATTAGGCGTCCCACTCAAGCGAGAAGGCGCCACCATCGGCGTGATGGTGCTGATTGACAGGCGCAATCCCCGCCGTTTCCGCGAACAAGATGTAGAGTTAGCCACCGCCTTTGGCGTCCAGGCAGCCATCGCCATTCAAAACGCGCAGTTGGTAACCGAACTGCGCGAACTCAACGAGCAGCTTGACGAGCGCGTCATCGAACGCACCCAGGCCCTGGGCGAAGAACGCGATCGCATCCAACTGCTGCTGAAGATCACAACTGAACTCTCCGCCAGCCTGGATGAAACATACGTCTTGAATCGCGCTCTGGAACTGATCAACGAAGTCGCCCGCGCCCCGCGCGGCGGCATTTTGCTGGTTGATCCCGAAAGCGATTACATGATTTATCGCGCCGCTTTCGGTTTGGGCCGTCCCCTGCCGCCTGAAGGAATTAAACTAACATTGCGTAAAGGAGACGGGCTTTCGGGCTGGATTATTCGCCACCGCGCCCCCGTACTTATCCATGATACCCGGCAGGATTCCCGCTGGGTAAGCCGTCCTACCAGCGACGACCATCGTTCCGTGCTGGCTGTCCCCCTGATCTCCGGCAACGACGTCATTGGGGCGTTAATGTTGTTCCATCCCCAACCCCACGCCTTCACGCGCAGACAGTTGGAATTAGTGGAAGCCGCCGCCTACCAGGTTTCCAACGCCGTTTACAACGCCCAACTTTACCTGTTAATTCGCGACCAGACAGAAAAACTAGGCAAGATGCTGCGCGAAGAACAGATTGAAGCCGCCAAAAATCAGGCTATTCTGGAAAGTATTGTAGATGGCGTCCTGGTAGCCGATTCAGCCAACGTGATCACCCTGGCTAACAGCGCCACCAGCCATATCCTTGACCTGCCTCGGGCCGAATTGGAAGGCAAAACCATGGCAGACGTGCTGGGCAGCTACGCCTCCTTCCCCCAAACCTGGCTGACAGTCATTGTCAACTGGGCTAACCACCCGTCCCAGGCTGCTCACGCCGCTGTATTATCCGACGAATTCACCATTAACGGCAGGCATATCAGCATGACTTTGTCGCCCGTTCTGGCGAGCGGGCAGTTCTTTGGCACAGTCTCTATCTTCCGCGACATCACCCAGGCAGTAGAGGTAGACCGGATGAAGAGCGACTTTGTGTCCACCGTATCGCACGAACTGCGCACCCCCATGACGTCCATTAAAGGGTACGCCGACCTGATGTTAATGGGCGTTGCCGGGCCGTTGGCTGCCGCGCAGGCGCGCTATTTGCAGGTTATCAAAAACAACGCCGACCGCTTAAGCATGTTAGTAAATGACCTGCTGGACATTTCCCGCTTTGAAACAGGGAAAACAGAACTGGATTTGCGGGCATTGGATATGTCGCAGTTAATCGAGCAGGTCGTACGCGGTCATTTGCAAGGGCGTATTCAACATGAAAAGAAATTGATCCACGTGACGACGGAATATACGCCGTCGCTGCCGCTGGTACAGGGCGACCACGCCCGCGTGACGCAAATCTTGAACAACTTGCTCGATAACGCCTTCAACTACACGCCCCAGGATGGGTCTATCACCGTCCGCGCCAGAGCCAGCGGCAAGTTCGTCTACGTCAGCGTTGCCGACTCAGGCATTGGTATCTCCCCGGAAAACCAGGAACGTATATTTGAGCGCTTTTTCCGGGCTGAGGACGCCGCTGTGCAAACGGTAGCCGGGACCGGCTTAGGGCTGTCCATTGTCCGCTCATTGGTAGAGATGCACGGCGGTTCGCTGTCACTGGAAAGCGAGTTGAACAAAGGCAGCACGTTTACCTTCAGTTTGCCTGTCGTGGATGGGGAAGTGTAACCATGCACGCAGACATAGGGTATTGAAATATCATGGCCCGAATATTAGTTGCGGAAGACGAAAAAGACATTCGTGAACTGATCACGCTCACCCTGCAATTCAACGGCTTTGAAGTGGTCGGCGTTAACGATGGCGCCGAAGCCGTGCGCGCCGCCACCCAGGAACCAACCATTGATTTAATTTTGATGGACGTGCGTATGCCGCGCATGACCGGATATGATGCGTGTCGTATTTTGAAAGAGCAGGAGGAAACAAAGCATATTCCTGTCATTTTTCTCTCCGCCAAGGGTCAGGAAACAGAAGTTCAGGCGGGGCTGCAAGTCGGCGCAGTGCAATATATCCTGAAACCATTTGCCCCAGACGCCCTGATTCGCAAACTTCGTGAGGTTTTAGATCGCAGTTAATCTGTGAAATCTATTGCCAACCCATGAGTATCACCACGGTCAATAACCACCTGATTCATTACGAAGCCTTGGGCCGCGGCGAACCGTTGATCTTTGTTCACGGCTGGCTCGGTTCGTGGCGGTATTGGTGGCCCGCTATGCAGGCGCTGTCCACGCAGCACCGCACCTTCGCTTTTGACTTGTGGGGCTTTGGCGATTCCAGTAAAGGAAAGGAGATGTATACACTGGATACCTACGTCTCCATGGTGGATCAGTTTATGGAGCAGTTGGGCATCATAACACCCATCATTCTAGTTGGACATGCGTTAGGCAGCGCCGTGGCGCTGCGTTTTACCAATCGCTACCCAGACCGCGTAAAGCGGTTGGTCGCCGTATCGCTGCCTATTCAAGGCAATTACATTAACGATCGGCTAAAGAGTATGAACGCTGCCGCTTTCCTGCAAAGGTATATGGGCAAGGCGCACACCTATCCAGAAGTAGAACTGGAAACGCATAAAAGCGATCCAGGCGCCGTCAACAGACTGGCGCAAGAGCTGGGTCAGCAGAGTTTTGTCGCCGACCTGGAACGAGTACGCTGCCAGACCCTTCTGGTTTACAATGAGCAAGACCCGGTTGTCCAAATTCCGAGCGATGATTACAATAACTGGCAGCGAGCTGGACAAAATCGGCATCTGGTGATGCTAAACAGCAGCACGCACTTTCCCATGCTAGAAGACGCGGCAAAATTCAACCGGCTTGTGCTGGACTTTATTCATGCCAGCAACAATGCCGAAATTGCCCCTAAGACTGTGTGGCAGCGCCGTACCCGTTGACACCCCTCTTCCCCTGTTCCCCTTCTTCTGTATTTTCTGCATAAACTGAGGGAAACGGCGCAGGTCGCCGCCCTGGTCGCCGCGTGAAAAGGTAAGGGCTTACGCGGTTACCAGACTCTCTCTAGGACGTATGAGTCCTGCGGGTTTTTCAGGAGTATTCGCTTATGATTTATCGCCGCTGGAACTATGTTCTCGTTATCGCTGCATGGTGCGTGGCTCTGTGCGGTCTCGTCGCCTGTGGCGGAGATAACACAGCCTCGCCGCCCGCCACACTGCCGGCATTGCCTACCACCACAACGATGCCGGCAGCAGCCACGCAACTTCCCCCCCCGCCCGTGTCCGTCACCCAGGCTGCCCCTGCCACGCCTACACCCCCCATAATCGCC
This sequence comes from uncultured Ardenticatenaceae bacterium, assembly GCA_964421605.1. Lineage (GTDB taxonomy): Bacteria > Chloroflexota > Anaerolineae > Promineifilales > Promineifilaceae > JAGVTM01. Next base: position 7,161 of record CAYQYJ010000049.1, read on the forward strand.
ACGACCGCCCCCCTACCCACGCCCGAAGTGACCCTCGCGCCGCCCATAACCGGCTTGATTGGGCCTGACCAGATTCCGGCAAACGTAAACCCCCTCACCGGCGAGACAGTAGCGGATACGGCTTTGCTGGCGCATCGCCCTCTGGCAATTAAAGTGTCTAATTCTTCGGCAGTCGTGCGACCACAATCGGGTCTGAATAACGCTGACCTTATTTTTGAACATTACGCCGAAGGCGGTATCACTCGTTTTACCGCCGTCTACTACAGCCACGGGGCAGAGTTAGTTGGTCCGATTCGCAGCGGTCGTCTGATTGACCTGGAAATCCCCAAAATGTATGACGCCGCTTTTGCTTATTCAGGCTCCAGCGCCCCTGTGCGCGACCTGGTGCGCAGCAGCAGTTTCTTTGACCGCGTTATCTCGCCCGACTTCGGTCACGATGGCTTCTGGCGCGATTATGAAATCGGGAACCCCAACAAGCCTGGCTGGGAAACGCTCTACACGAATACGGACACGCTGCGCCGGCTGCTGCAACAGCGGGGGTTGGACAACGCTCCCCAACTGCCAGCCAATATGGCTTTTAATGAAGCGCCGCCGCCCAATGGCATGGCAGTCGCGTCACTCTCTTTTCAATATTTAGGGACCAACGTGTTCTGGCAGTATGATGCCGGCAGCCAACGCTACCTGCGTTGGGTAGACGGCGAACCTCATCTGGACGCCAACACCAACGCACAACTCAACTTCCGCAATGTTATCGCCGTCGCCGCCAACCACGTGGACACCCTGATCCTGGAAGACGAAGTAGCCGGCGGTAACTACTCCATTGAGATTCAACTGTGGGGCGAAGGTCCCGTCTCTATTTTCCGCAACGGACAGCGATACGATGGACGCTGGCGGCGCAGCGACCCCACCCACATGATCACCTTTTACGATCTGGATGGCAACGTCATTCCCCTGGCGCCAGGCAACAGCTTCTTTCAGGTGGTGCCGCTTGGCTTTACAGGCTTAACCACGCAATGAGGTAAGCAACTGACGACATGAGCAAAACAACCCGGCAAAACAGCGCCCCCCCATCTCCCAAACCCACTCACGATGAACAGTTGCTTTCTACTGCCGAAACAGGCGCCGAAAGCTTCATCCACACCGATCCCTGGCGCGTCTTTCGCATCATGGGGGAATTCGTGGAAGGGTTTGAGTCGCTGACGCAGTTGGGACCAGCCGTCACCATCTTCGGCTCAGCGCGCACCCAACCCGATCATCCCCAATACCAAAAGGCCGTTGAATTAGCCTACAATCTAGGGAAAGCCGGGTTTACTATCATTACCGGCGGCGGTCCCGGCATTATGGAAGCGGCTAACCGCGGGGCGCATGAAGCAGGCGTCAACTCTGTGGGCTTAAATATTGAACTCCCCTTTGAGCAAGGAACCAATGCCTGGGTAAATCTGCCCGTCCAGTTCCATTACTTCTTCATCCGCAAAATGATGTTTGTCAAATACGCCCAGGCATTCGTCATCTTTCCGGGTGGCTTTGGCACCATGGACGAGCTTTTTGAATCGCTCACCCTGATTCAGACGGGTAAGGTACGTCACTTCCCCGTGGTTCTGTTTGACAGCGCCTACTGGCAGGGTCTTTTTGACTGGCTGCGGGATACGATGCTGGCTGAAGGCAAAATCGCCGCGGCTGATCTGGACCTGATGTTCATCACGGATTCCACCGCCGCCGCCTGCCAGTTCATCATTGAGGCGGGCAACCGGCAGCATCCACGCGACCAGCAGGAAGAAGCCGCCCGCCAGGTCACGCGCCACGTGTTGGAGCGTAGTTGATTGATGGGGCTACGCCCAAATAAACGGCGGACTGCCTGGCAATGCGTGATTGTCTTGTTGTTGGCAGTCGCTTTGTTGCCGGCAGGCTGCCGGCAACCATCCTCCCAGACAACCGCGCCGCTCCCCACGCCAACGACTCAGGCTGTGGCTGCGGCGGTGGCGCCGGCGCTGCCCTCCCTCACGCCCCAACTTCCCGCGCCAGAACCTTCCCCCACTGCGCTGCCCGCCGCCAGCCCAACGCCAGCCAGTTCGCCAACGCCCCTCCCATTAATTTCATCTCCCTGCGGCGTCTCCTTGCCTGTCCTGCCGGCATCCATCCCCCCCACAACCACCAGCCTCAACCGCAATCAAACGCTGGATGAAATCCCCGAAGCCGCCCGCCCCGCCGTACGCTACATCCTGGAAAACCCGCAAAATGTGGCTCTGGTCGCTTACCGCGTTGGTCAGGAACAGTACGGCATCTACCTCAATGCCGACGTGCCCATGCCGCTGGCGTCCGTGACCAAAGTCATCACGCTGATAGCCTATGCCGAAGCGGTAAACAACGGCATCCTGGCCCCCACCGAATGGATTCCCTTGAGCGAGTTGGAGAAATTCTATCTGCCAGGCGCCGATTTGAACGCCCACGCCTATGCCCTGGAAGATGCCGCCAGCCGCGACTTGATCGCCCACGATCCGCCCCAAACACCCCTGGAAGAGCTGCCCTGGATGATGACGCAGCACAGTTCCAATGCCGCTGCGGATTATTTACATCAACGACTGGGGCAGGCAGCGATTGAGGCTACGGCGCCTGAGTTAGGCCTGGCGAGTCAAACAGCTCCCTGTCCCTTCATCGGTCAGTTCTTGATCATGGCAAACCATCTGCGGACGGAGGATGATGGCACAGCAATTGAGCGCTATCTGGCAGATGCCGGCAGTTACAGCCTGGACGTGATGCGCCTCACCGACGCCTTCTCCCTGGACGAAGCGTTCCGCCAGGCGGAAATCCGTTGGCGAAGCCAGACCCGCCGCCCTTCTATCCAACACCAACGCCTCTTCGGCGCCGCCTTAGGCGCGCAGGGCACAGCCCGCGACTACGCGCATCTGATGAGTCTGATTGCCCAAAACCAACTGGAGACCAGCTACATCAATATCCTGGTGCGGCGTTACCTGGAATGGCCCATGGTCTTTGCCGTCAATCAGGAACAGTTCTGGACCATGGGCTACAAGGGTGGTTCCCTCCCCGGCATTCTTACGGGCGTCTACTATGGCGAACCGCTGGCGTACCGTACCCCCGTCGTCGTCGCCCTCTTTGTGCGCGACCTGCCTATGTCCACCTACCGCCAATGGCGGCAGGATTGGCCCCACGACGAACTGGCCCGCTGGCTAATGTACGACATCAACGCCCTCCCCACCCTTTCTCGCCTGGTAACAACAGACAATGAGTAACAGGCAACAGCTAACGGACAACATCCTCGTTTTCCGTTGACTGTTAACTGTTAATTGCTGATTTCGTCGAGGGCGGTTTTTTCGGCGGGCGATAGAGTGATTTCTGCCCCTTTGACCGTTTCCCGCAGTTGTTCCAACGAGTTCGCCCCAATGATGGCGGAAGTAACAACGGGGTTAGCCAGCACCCAGGCAATAGCCGTCTGGGCAATGGTGGCGTCATGCGCCTGCCCGATTTCCGCCAGTTTATCCACAATAGCAAAGCCGTGCTCATTCATATATCGCTGCCGAATGCCTCTGGCGCGGTCGCTGGCGGGCAGGTCGCTGTCGCGGCGATATTTGCCTGTGAGAAAGCCGCCGCCCAACGGGCTGTAGGGAATAACGCCAATTTGCTGATCCTGGCACAATGGCTGCAATTCGCGCTCGAATTCGGCGCGATGCACCAGGCTGTAATGGGGCTGCAAGCTGTCATAACGCGCCAGATGTCCCACGTCGCTGATCCATAAGGATTTGGTCAACAGCCAGGCAGGATAGTTAGAGCAGCCTATGTAGCGAACCTTGCCGGCGCGCACCAGATCATCAAGAGCGCGCAACGTTTCCTCCAGAGGCGTTTCGGGGTCAACTGAGTGCGTCTGGTACAGATCAATGTAATCCGTTTGCAACCGCCGCAAACTCTCATCCACAGCCGCCATAATGTGGTGGCGAGATAAACCCTGGTTGGTAATAGCCTCCCCCATTCGCCCGCGCACTTTGGTGGCAATGATAATGTCCTGGCGGCGCACCCGCTTTTGCGCCAGCCAGTTGCCAATGATCGTCTCGCTTTCGCCCCCCTGGTTTCCCGTCACCCACCGCGAATAAATATCGGCTGTGTCAAAAAAGTTGCAGCCCAGGGCCACAGCTTCATCCATAATGGCATAAGAAGCGGCCTCATCGGCGCTCCAACCAAACTGCATCGTGCCCAAACAAATAGTGGACACCTTCAGCCCCGTGCGGCCCAAACGTTTATACTGCATGGCATTCTCCATCGTAAACAGTAGGGCGATTTTCCAAAATCGCCCGCCCGATTTTAGAAAATCAGGCTACAGCGGCAAGCTTACGTGAAATTCATGGCAAAACTTTTCATCGGTACATTATGGCGCGGGGGTAGTTTCGACGCCGCCCACCGCCTGGCTCTCTGGCGTGGCTGTCGGCGTTGGCGAAAGTTCGACGCCGCCCGTCTCCTCACCCTCTGGCGTGACTGTGGGCGTTGGCGCAAGCTCGTCGCCGCCGCTCTCTGGCGTGACTGTGAGCGTTGGCGCAAGCTCGTCGCCGCCGCTCTCTGGCGTCGCTTCAGGCGGCGGCGCGAGTTCGTCGCTCAACGTAGACGGACGCCCCGCAAAAGGTTGGGCCGGGTTAAAGTAGTTGTAAACAGTCCGCGATATTTCCCGCAGAACGGGAAAGCTGTACTCAATGGGCAGCCAGTCGCCGGATTGGTGCAAATACTCAACCAGAATGTAATCGCCGCCGGGGGAGTAGACAATGCCGGCATCCCCATGCGTCACACTATCCCAACCATGTTTATGCGACACAGCCACGCCATCCGGCACGCCAAAGCGTATCAGGTTCCCTTCCAGATTTTGCTTCATCAACTCCACAATCGCCTGGCACTCCTCCGGCGTCACCTCTCCCGGATAAATCGCCAGCAAGGGCCCGCCCCCTTTCGTACAATAATAAATCATGGACAACAGCGTGCCCATTTCCTCCGCCGTTGTTTGCCGCGCGGGGTCCGGCTCCATAGGCAGTTCCCCCACTGAGTTAGCCGGCGTGACGTAGGTCGTGGGGCGCGTCGCCACCGCCACCGCGTCATAAGGAACCGCCATAAAGGTGTTCACCAAACCTAACTGCCACATGGATTCGGTGAAGACGTCCGCCCCCTTGTAAGTGTTATTTTCGCCGGCAGCCACGTGCAGCAGCAAATTGGCGCCGTAGTCGCTGGAATGCACCGCCGTATCAAAGAGCAAACTCTGTACATATTCGTCAGGGGGGCTATCCAGGGCGCGAAACGCCTCCACAAAGATGCCCAACTTCAAAATGCTCAACCCGGACAGCGCTATCTCCGCGTTGATCCCCATCTCTTCGCCTGTTTGCAAATCCATCACAAACACGCTGCCCACGCCGCCAAAGGCGTTTAGCTGGGATTGAATGGCTCGTTGCAGCATATCCATGCCCGGCGGCGCCGGCATGTCTTCCTGTACCACCAGCGTGGCTACCCGCTCGGTGGGCTGGTAAAACACCTGCTCCACAACGGGCAAACTGGCTTCAATGTCCGTCTTATGCCCCGGCTGCCCAGCCACAAATGTGAACGAGTCTGTATCCAGCCCCGGCTCCTGCACTCCTTCGTCCAATAGATCCGCCACAATTTGCAGCATGTCGCGCAGCGTGCCGGCATTGACGCTGGCATCCAACTCAACCGCCACCGGCAGCAGCGGGCGGCGCAGCAGGTAGGCGGCAAAACCCTCCCAAAAAGTCTGCGACTGGTGCACAATCTGCGCCTGGCGCATCATCCCTTCCAGGTCTAACTGGAAGCCCGCGCGCAATGGGTCAATTTCCACCTGTTCATCCAGATGATTCAGGTAAATGGGCGACGTGTAAGCTGCGTTCACTCGTTCGGCGGCTTCCGTCAGCGTCAGACCGCCCACGTCAATGCCGGCAATCGTCATCCCCCGCGGCAGCAAATCCCGCACCTGCCAGTACAAAAAGCCCTGATAGCCGGCATACCCCAGCCCCGCCACAAACAACGCCAGCAGCAAAAAACGCATAATAATCGCGCTAAAAGAAGTCCGTTGTCTCATAAGTGGGCGTTATCCATCCAGATAGGGCTGGTCAAAGTTGAAGAAGTTATAGGCAGCGCGCGAAAGTTGGGCAATTAAGGGTGAGCTTAATTCCCACTCCAGCCAATCCGGCTTAAACATGAAAATCACCACCACATAATCCCCGTTTGGCGAGTAGACGACAGCCGCATCCCCATGCGTATCGTTGATCCAGCCATGCCGGTGCGCAATCCGCACGTCTGGCGGCACCCCTTCTTCAATCAGGCTGCCAATCTGGTTACGCTGCATCGTTTCAATGATTTCCTGACATTCCGCCTGCGTCAGCGCCTCGCCATACATGGCCCGCAGCGCCCCGCCGCCGTCGCGGGCGCAATAGTACAGCATCGCCAGCAGCGTACCCATATCCTCCGCCGTGGTTTGCATCACCGGGTCAGGATTGGCGTATAGTTCATTATTTTGATTGGCTGGCGTTTCGCGCGTGCGCAGCGTGGTGCGCGGCGCTTGCTCATACGGAGCCACGATAAAGGTGTCCACCAACCCCAACCGCTGCATGTCCGCCGTCACCATATCCGCGCCAGCGAACAGGTCGTTTCTGCCGGCAATCACCGTCAACAACTGATTAGCCGCTGTATTGCCTGGCTGCACCAGCGTATTGTCAATCAGGCTCGTCTGGGATACCGTCAGCGGCGGCTCCAGCACGGTATACGCTTCCAGCGTAATGGGCAGCTTCAACATATCCATACCCGACACAGCCACATTCGCCTGGTAGGAAATCTCCTGCCCTGTTTCCAGATCCATAATAAACACGCTGGCAATGCCGCTAAACTCCTGCAAATGGTTCACCATCAGGCGCGCCAATAGTTGAATGTCGGGACGCTCCGCTTCGATCTGGTCTACCACCAGGGTGGCTTCGCGGTTGATCGCCCGGTACAGGGCGTTCTCCACGTCCGGCAGACTGGCCTCAACGTCCGTCCTCGTCCCTGGCGCTCCATATTGAAAACTCATAGCTGCGGGTACAGGCTGCGGCGGCTGCGGCGACTGGTCCAGTGAGCTGGCAATCAACTCCAACACATCGCGCAGCGTGTCCCGATTGTGCGTGGCTCGCAGTTCAACCATGTTGACCGCCACCGGTCGCCCCCATAAGAACCCCCAGAAACCAGACCAGAAATCCTGCTGGCTGCGCTCAAAATCGGCTTCGCTCAGCATAGTAGATAAATCAAGTTGAAATTCAGCATCTACGGGATCAATCTGAATAGCCGTATCCAGGTGAAAAATCGTCACCGGCGCGCGCAAATAACGCTCAGTCAACAGGTCGCCCGCCTCGTCGCGCGTCAGCCCGCCCACGTCAACGCCGGCAATAGTCAGGCCCGTCGGCATAAACGTCTGAAACTGGGTAAACTGATACAGCTTCCAAAACAGGAAAATGATCAACACCACCATTAAAGAGACAGTTAACCACTGTCCCAAACCAGGCGATGAGCGTCTGTTCATACGGTCTTCAAACCTCTATATCACTCAGTGAAAACAGGCCCGCTGCCAGATAGTCAGCGCCGCAGTCACAGCCTGCTCCACAAATGGCAGCAGCGGCTGCGGCAACGCCATGGGCGAAAACCAGGCAGCTTCCAGAATCTCAGGACTCAGGCAAACAGGTCCTGGCTCGGCATACGCCAGGAACGCCAGGCCAATGTGGGGTGGGCGCGGATCATAGTTCACGTGCACCACCGGGCCCAGAGTGGCTATAAGTCCCGTCTCTTCTCGCAGTTCCCGCAAAGCTCCCGCGGCCGGGTCTTCATTCCGGTTCAGCCAACCGCCTGGCAGCCCCCAGGGAACCTGAGGGTGAAAAACGTGATGCAGCATCAAGACTTCGCCCACATCACTGACAACTACCAGAGCCACGCCTACCCGCTGTCGCGGTACCATCAAACGGACTGCCCACGGCAGCAGGTAACGCACGGGTGTATGGCGCACAACTCGGGCCATCTCTCTTTTCCAGGATACCATACCATATACCTTGCCTGGACACTGCCGGCAAAATCAGCCGCGCAGTATAGCACAAGAGAAGTGGGACTGGCATCGCCTGAATGCCCATAACGGCAATTTTTCAGTCCTTTCTCACGTTCATCCCGACCTGCCGGTAGCGCTACACTTAATCGTGGTGGGTGTCAGCCCCGCCTACGGCGGGGCTGACACCCATT
>CAYQYJ010000050.1:0-6958 GCA_964421605.1 uncultured Ardenticatenaceae bacterium
AAACTGCGCCGATGCCGGCAGAATTGAGTATGCCTACCAAATCCACTCCTCCTTCATTGAATGGTGAGCTGCAGCCAGAATATGGCTGGGTGACTGCCGGCAATGACCGCGCAAAGGGTCTGCTGTGGCTGGCGGTTGGCAAAAAGCGGCTGCGGCGCGCCCTGGCAGCCATTGATCGCGTGACCGTGCTGGCTTTCACACTGCCTTTCTGTCTTTACGTGTTAACGTTAGCGCCCACCATCTACAACCTGGACAGCGCCGAGTTAACGACGGCGGCGGCTACGAACGGGCTGGTGCGGGCTACGGGATACCCCCTGTATTTGCTGTTGGGCAAGCTTTGGGCGCTGCTGCCGGCGGGAGACGTGGGGTATCGCCTGAACCTGATGTCTGCATTTTTTGGCGCGTTGACGATTGCCCTGGCGGAGAGAATTTTGCGGCGGCAGCAAGTAGGGGGGTGGGCGCGCGCCGGGGCTTTGGGTCTGTTAGCCACCGCCCCGTATTTCTGGTCTCTGTCGCTGGTGGCGGAAGTTTACACGCTGCACACGGCGCTGATGGCTGGCCTGGTTGGCTGGATGATGCGTTGGGCAGAACAGCCAACGCGCCAGGGATTGACCGTGGGGGTGTGGCTGGCAGCCATCAGTATGGGGAACCATGCGGCAACGGTGTTGTTGCTGCCGGCATTGGTCTGGTACGTAATCGCCACCGCCCCCCATTTGCTGCGCCAATGGCGAACGTGGACATGGGCCGCCGCAGCGCTGCTGCTGGGCTTAAGCGTTTACCTGCTGCTGCCGTGGCGCTATACGCAGATGCCGGCATTTAACTACGTAGGCGTATATAACGCGCAAGGCGAATTCATCCCCACCGACCTGCTCTCCCCGCGCAACCTGTGGTGGTTAATGAGCGGGCGCACCTTTGCCGGGCAAATGATGAGCTACACCGCTGGCGAATTATGGCAAGAAACAGTCGCTTTTGTGAACGAACTGGGGCGATCCTTCTTTGCCATTGGCCTGGGACCGGGACTGCTGGGGCTGGCGGTCTGGCTGCGACGGGATTGGCGGCAGGGCGTCATGCTGCTGCTGATGTTCCTGGGCAACGCCTTCTTCTATATTAACTATCGCGTTATAGACAAAAACACCATGTTCCTGCCCAACTATCTTATCTGGGCGCTGTGGCTGGGCCTGGGCTACCAGGCGCTGCTGCACTGGATACCAGGCGGATCGGGTCAAAACGCCTGGCAACGACTGGGGGGCCTTTTCGCCCGAAACCAGGCCACAACCGCAGATGGGTCGGATGAACCCTTGGCCAGTCGCACTCTGGTCAGCCAGACGCAATGGTTGGTGCGGGGCGTCATGTTGCTCAGCGTGGTGGCGGCTCTGGCCTGGACCTGGCGGCTAGTAGACCTGTCAGAAGATTGGAGTACGCGGGAACTGGGGGAAAGCATTATGGCTGAACTAGAGCCGAACGCCATTGTCTTAGGCTGGTGGGACACTGTGCCTGTGCTGCAATATCTACAACTGGTAGAAGGCGCGCGCCCCGACGTAACTTTAATCAATCGCTTTTTGATCAGCGGTCAAGACCTGGAGCAACTTATCTATGAGGAGAGTGGCAAGCGACCCATCTATATCAATAACCCGCCCGTGGCCTTTTTGCGCGACATGGAAGCGGTGCCGGTTGGAGCAATCTTCCGGCTGCAACCACGCGACACCAAAAACGTGAAGTTAAGAGAGCAGTCAGACAAATAAATTGTCATTGATTTGGAGAAGTCTTATGCACAAACGTACCTTAGAAATGCTGGGCCGCGCCCTGATAGCCTTGTTAATCATGGCTTCGGGCACAGCGTTGGTAGCCAACGCCAATCGGGAAGAAACGCCGCTAAACTGGCGGCTCATGGCTGGTGGATATGAGCCTGATCTGGAAGTGAACCATGACAAAGGCGCGCCAGGGAGCATTTTCGCCTTTGTGGGCGTTGGCTATCCCCCTAACAGTCTGGCTACCGTTTATGCGGACGGCCTGATTGTGGGGCACGTTACCACAAGCAACCTGGGCGTCTTGACCTTTATGATTGACAGCGAAGGCGGCAGCGAAGGGCGATACTTCATTACTGCCGCGGTGGGCGGAAACATCTCTGATACGAAAGATTTCGATCTAGAATGGGATGAACCGATGTGGCCCGCGCCGCCTGGCTTCCCTGGGCCCACCTTCCCCTTGCTAGGCGGCGGCACGGCTACGCCATCAGCCACGCCACCCGTTACGCCCACGGCGACCCCGTCCATTACGCCAACAGCCACGCCGTCTACAGAACCAACGGAAACGCCTGAACCGACGGAAACAAGCGAACCGACGGAAACGCCTGAACCCACGCAGACAGCCACAGCGACGCAACCGCCTGGGGTGACGGAAACGCCCCCACCCACAGCGACGGCGACGATGCCGCCAACCGCAACCCCAGGGCCCGCCGCGTTGACGGCAAACTACAATAGCGGCCGGCCGGGTAGTTTCTTCACGTTCACGGGCAATCACTTTGCGCCCAACCAGACGCTGCCCGTTCTGCTGACCTTTGACAACCGGGAGCGGACAATTGGGTCGGTGGCGACGGATAATGCCGGCAATTTCACCTTCATTCTGGACACCGCGCAGGCGCCGGTCGGTTTCTATACGGTGCGCGTCAGCGATGGCCTGGAACAGGCTGCCGTGGAACTGGAGTTACAAGGCGTCTTTCTGCTGCGCGAAAAGCAGGGTAATGCCCTGACCCTGCGCGTCATGCAATCTATGTATGTACCTTTCGTGCTGAATCAGTAGTCACATTTCATCTTTGTTGCGTCTCTGTATAGACGACGCCACGTCGTCTATACAGGAACCGTTGGCAGCCAGGTCCGCGCGAATTCTGGTCTGCCCCCATCTTTACGGAGAGAACCTATGCGAAAAAATACATGGCAATTATTGGGACGTGTCCTGGTAGCTTTGTTTATCATGGCTTCAGGCAGTGTGCTGGTGGCCAACGCCAACCGGCCAGAAGAAACGTTGGATTGGCGGAGTTTTGCCAATGCGTATGACCCCAACCTGAACGTCAATCACAATGATGGCGCGTCCGGCAGCATCTTCGCCTTCACGGGCGTAGGGTATCCCGCCAACAGCCTGGCAACGGTATACGTCAATGGGTCGGAAATTGGTCACGTGATGACCAATAACAACGGCGTACTCACCTTCATGATTGACAGCGCGGGTGCGCCGCAAGCGCGGTACTTCATCACTGCCGCCGTGGGTAACAACGCCAGCGATACAAAGGATTTTGATGTGGACAACGGCAAGCCGTTGTGGCCGCCGCCGATGGGCTTCCCTGGACCAACATTCCCGCTGATGGGCAATCCCGCTCTGGTGGCCGACATGACTTATGAATACGTCATGGGCAATGGCAGCAGCGGCGCGGGCATCTTCTACTTCTACGCCGATGGCAGCTTTATGGATGAAGATGGCAACGGCGGCGTCTGGGGCTTTACGCAAAACCCGTCCCGCCTGCGCTTCGTCTATAATGATGGCAGCAACTGCAACGCCTTTTCGTTTGGGTCCTTCACGGGCGGGGCGGCAGTGTCCGGTTATCGCGCCTGCACGGATGGTTCTGGCGGGCGCGGCGTGTGGAGCGGTACAATTCTGTTGTCGCCCACCGCGGAGTGGCCCACGGCTCACGGAGAACTAATGGAGTAGTCGTGGTTATTAAGCTGGCGTGGCGCGGCGCGCCAGCATGAGTATGCAGGACGTGACCGGACAACCCGGTCACGTCCTGCGCCAGGAATGAGTATGCTCAGTAAACTTTCGCAAATCACCTGGAAATGGCCGCAGGCAGACGTCCGCGCCCGGCTGTCCACAGCTCGCTGGCTGGTTGCGCCATTTGTGGCTTTTGCCGCCAGCCGCCTGGGCATCTTTCTGGCGGCTTATCTGGGAGCGCATCTGCTGCCAGACAACGCCTCACCGCCGTTGTATCACCTGCGTCCGCCAGATAATGTGCTGATGGATGTGTTTGGCAGCCGCTGGGATACAGGCTTTTATCTGAGCATCGCCACCGAAGGGTATCAATATTGGGGCGTCCCTCTACCATCGGTGGCTTTTTTCCCGCTGTATCCTTTACTCATCAGGTTAACCATGCCACTGATGGGCGGGGATGCCATGTTGGCGGGGATTGTGGTCAGCCACGTGGCGCTGCTGCTGGCGGCGGTTTTGTTTTATCGCCTGGTGAGCGATGAATGGGGGCCAGAAGTCGCAAACCGGGCTGTCTGGTATTTGCTGATTTTCCCAACGGCTTTCTTCGGCAGCGCGGTTTATTCTGAGTCTCTGTTTTTGTTGACGACTATTGGCGCGTTCTATCTGGCGCGGAAAGGGTATTGGAAAGGCGCAGCCCTGTTAGCCATAGCGACTACCTTGACCCGCCTGGTGGGGTTGATCATCGTGCCGCTGCTTTTGCTGGAATGGCTGCGGCAATATCGGCAAGGGGAGCGGCCTGGTTGGGGAGCGCTGCTGGCGCCGGCGTTGGCGCCGTTGGGCACAGGCGCGTATATGGCATATTTGCAGCGCACTTTTGGCGATCCGGTGGCTTTTGTCCATGCCTCGGCAGCGTGGGCGCGCACACCGCGGTCGCCGCTGGTGATGTTGGCGGAATTATGGCAGCAGCCGGCGGAGGGGTGGCTGCCGGCAATCCTGGCCGGGCATCTCCACATGGACAACTGGACGGATTTCGCCTTTATCGTGGCTTTCCTGGTGATCGCCTTTGCGCTGCTGGTGGAACGGCGGTGGGGCGAAGGGTTCTTCGTGTTCCTGGGCGTCCTGATTCCGCTTAACTCCGGCTTGCTGATGAGCCAGCGTCGCTACGTCTGGGTCTTGTTTCCAGCTTTCATTCTACTGGCGCGGTGGGGCAAGCATGCCTGGGTAGATCGAGCCATTACGGTACTGTTCATAACCGGTCTGGCGCTCTTTACGGCGTTGTTTGCTAATGGTTATTGGGTTGGTTAGGCGGGCAAGAGGTCCGCGCTACGTTGGTGCGGGCAAGATGCCCACGCCACAAGGGGGCGGGCAAGATGCCCGCGCTACGTGTTAATCGCGTTATGAGGAAGTGGCGTGACTTTTGTGAAGCCTGTACGACTAGTAGATAATGGGCAACGTGTAAAGCAGGTTACAGACTGGCGATTCTAGGGCTCTGACGGGTGGATAGAACGGTGGGACGCTGTGAGATAATAGGTCCCCAAGTAATCCCCCAAAAGTGGGCTGAATTCTGGTCATAAACTGGTATAATCCGGCGTTGAAGCGACGCATCATACTTTGTTTAGACAGGAAGGCCCAGCCTGGTGCAAAACGAACACCTGCTATTGGCCAGGGCGCGCGCATTAGATCAAGACGCGCTGGCCGAAATTCATGACACATACTACACGCCTCTTTTCCGGTACATAGCCATTCGCGTGAGCGACCGGGAAGTGGCTGAAGACCTCACCAGCGAGGTTTTTATTCGCCTGCTCACGGCGCTGCGAGATCATACAGCGCCCCAAAAGACGTTAAAGGGCTGGCTGTATGCGGTTGCTTCGCGGGTGGTTAGCGACCACCACCGGCAGCGCTATCGCCGCCCAGAAGTAGAGTTAACCGATAGTTTCATGAGCAACGCCGAAGACCCTGGCGACGCTGTGGATGCACAGCTTACCTGGGAAAATCTGCAACATGCTTTAACCGACCTGACCCCGGAACAACAAGATGTCCTGGCGCTTCGTTTTGGTCAAGGCCTACCTATTCAAGAGGTTGCTGTGTTAATTGACAAAAGCGAAGGCGCCGTTAAACAGCTTCAGGCGCGAGCGGTATCCGCTCTGGCGCGCCACTTAGGACGAAGCAGCGAGAAGGGGCAAGGCAAATTGAGATGAACAGCGCCCTGGAACAAAAACTCATTGAATGTCTGGATGCCCTGGATTCCGGCCGGTCGGTAGAACAGATCCTGGCCAGGTATCCTGACGATGCCGCGGCGCTGCGTCCCATGCTGGAAACGGCTATGCAATTGGGGCAGTTAAGAGTAGCCCCTTCCACTGCGGCCCAGAACAAATCTAAACACGCTTTTCTGAAGCAAGCGGCGGCGTTGCAATCCGCCCCCAGGCCCAGGTATTTCTGGCAGCGTCTATGGCGTGGGCTGGTTCCCGTGATGGGGGTAGCCGCCGCATTGCTGATTGGCGTTTTGTTGTTAGCCAACGCCGCTATACCGGGAGAACCGCTTTACGGCGCCAAGTTGCAGCTTGAAGATTGGCGATTGTCGTTGGCGCGCGACCCGGAAACGATTCGCACCTTGACTGCACAGTGGGAGGCGAGGCGGCTGGCGGAAGTGCAGCAGTTATTGGCGGCAGATTTGGAAGCGGATGTGGTGTTTGGCGATGACATTGCCACGATTGCCAGCGACCATTGGATGCTGAAAAACGGCATCCGCCTCAACATTACCGACCAGACCGTGATTATCGGCGAGCCGGAAGTAGGCGTTTATCTGCACATTGAAGGGCGCACCCTGAACGGCGCGGTCGAAGCCCGGCTGATACATGTCGGCGAACATCATTCGGACCTGCTTGACGCGACGCCTGTGCCGGCAACGCCAACAGCAACGCCAACGCCCCTCAAAATAGAACCCTCTCCCACCGCCACCCTGACGCCTCCCCCTATGATTTCGCCATCGCCAACGGCGACGCCGACGCCCTCCCCTACCGCCACAAGCACGCTTGAGGCTGAAGGCTTAAACGCCTCCGCCGGGCAAGATGATGACTATAGTGGAGACCTTGATTACGGCGACGATAACAGCGACGGTGGGGATGATAACAGCGGGTCAAGCAGCGGCGACGACAATGATGACGGGGACGGCGACAACAGCGGGTCGGACAGCGGGGACGATGACGACAGCGGGTCGGGCAGCGGCGACGACGGGGACGACGACAACAGCGGGGACGACGGG
>CAYQYJ010000050.1:7058-14982 GCA_964421605.1 uncultured Ardenticatenaceae bacterium
ACGACGGGGACGGCGACAACAGCGGGTCAGGTAGCGGCGACGACGATAAAGACAATTAAGGAGCGACTACGCGGCGATGGCGCAAGCCTACAAGCCATGTTTGGCACTTACGCGCCGCGTAAGAGAGTACAAAAATCCGGCTTTGCGAACGCCTCATGTGCCTCTGACGGGACAGTACGTCTAAACGCCACTCAACGTTCGTAGATCGTTTTCGAGCAGCCGAACAAATTCCTGGGTAAGCGCATCCAGGCGAGCGCAGGTTTCCGGCGTCAGGGCGCTCATGCGGCGCATGACAGCGGTGTGGTGCAATTCGGCGGCTTCCAGGTATTTCTCGCGCCCTTTAGGGGTCAGGGAGACCAACACCAGGCGTCGGTCCTGGGTATCTCGCTCGGAGCTTATCAACCCCTGATCCTCCAGACGGCGCACCATGCGGGTGGCATTGCTGCGCGAGCAAATCAGCAGGTCCGCCAGATTGGTGATCGTCAGGCTGCCGTTTTCTTTACTGCCTAAGTGCATCAACAGATTATATTGGGAAGGAGTCAAATCGCTGTATTGCAAACCACGTCGATCGCCATCGTCGAGCAGGACGTGAATCTTCTGAAAGCGATTATAAAGGTCTAAGTACTGGTTTTCGATAGACATAGGTGGGATCTCAAAGGGGAAATAGACAAGGTTGTTGACCAGTCAACATTGTACCTGTCTACATATTTTTCGACAAGCAGAGACATGGGCGGGCGGCCCTATGGGTGTAGCCATTCACCCCCGCTCCCTGAGCTTGTCGAAGGGAGCCGGTCGAAGGGAGCCGGTTTCGACAGGCTCAACCTACGGGGGAGTGAATGGTTACCTATGGGTTGGGTAGGAATATGGCGCATTGGCGGGCGGCGATTTCACAACGCCCTACCTCAGACTCGTTCCACAGAACGCGGAAGGTGGTCTCCGCGGCGTGCGGCGTCCAGAAGACAATCTCATCCTGGCTCAAGGGAGTAATGCGGGCGTTGTAAGCGGCGCAGGAAACGGGACGCAGCCAGGCGGCGACATCATCAAACAGTTCCAGAACGTTACAACTGCCGGCATCCAGAAAAGTGTAAAACTCCGCCCAACGCCGCCCGTCAAAACGATAATCGGTGGGAAAGCCATTGCCGTCTAACAGCTCAAAAGCAGCCCGCCCAATCTCTATAGGTTCGTCGTGGGCGTTCAGAACGTAGAAGCTGCCGGCATTGTACAACAATTGCAACTCGCGCCCGTCGGGATAAAGCACCGTTGGCGTAGCCACGCCGGGCGCCGCCGCGGTTGGCGGCAGCGATGGTACAGGCATCACGGTTACGGCGACAACGGTCACCGCCGTCACCGCCACACCAGGCGGGGAGAGATTGGGCAGAGCGGTAGCCGTGGGGACAGCCGGCGCAGGGGTCAGGGATGGCGGCGGCGTGGGGGCAGCCGTCAGCGTGGCGGCCATGCTGGCAGCCAGGGTTGCGGCGCCATTGTTGCGCAGCAGCGTGGTTACCAGTAAGACAACCAGCGCGATCAGCAACAAGCCGCCGCCCAGACGGGCTAACAACCAGCGCCGATAGGCACGCGCCTGCCGCGCGCGCTCCTCTTTTAAGCCGGAAGCCAGCGTGCCGCTGGCGCCCAGATGCAGCGCCACCCGATCGGCTACCGTAGTATGCGAACGGGGCAGCTTTGCGGCGGACGAAGCAGCGTCGGAACGCGCCAGCGGGGGCCAGGCGGCTGCGCCAGCCGGCGGCGCCGCCTGACCGCCAAACAACGCTTTGCCCAAAGCATCCATCAACTCTAAGCCCGTGCGGTAACGCTCAGCGGGCGCTTTGCGCAGCGCTTGCAGCAACACCGCATCCACCTCGGCGCTCAGGGTGGGGTTACGTTCGCGCGGCGGCGGCGGCGGCAGCGTCAAATGCTGCAAAGCCACCGCTGTGGGCGAGGGATCGTCAAAGGGCAAAGAACCGGTCAGAATTTCGTAGAGGATGACGGCTAACGAATACAGGTCAGACTGGGGAACAGCGTTGGCGGAACGGCGCGCCTGTTCCGGGGCCACATAGTGGGGCGAACCAAAGACCTCTCCCTGCGACCCCTGCTCCACGTCCATCGCCAGACCAAAATCCGCCAGCAAGATGCGTCCATCCCGGGCAACCATGATGTTGGAAGGCTTCACGTCGCGGTGGATGACGCCTTTGCGATGGGCATAGTCCAGGGCGCTGGCGACGGCATAACCAATGCGCATCACGTCTTCATAGGGCATGGTTTCGCCATCGGCGCGATATTGATCCAACAGGTCGCTCAGGTCGAGGCCATCTACGTACTCCATCACGTAATAGTAGAGGCCGTCCTGATCGTCGGCGTAGTAGACCTGGGTGATATGCGCGTGTCGCCAGGTGGCTACCGCCCGCGCCTCTTGCAAGAACCGCTGCGCGTAATGGGGTCGCCCGCGATAACGGGCATCTATGACTTTGATAGCCACAGGGCGCTGCAATTTGACGTCCCAGCCATAGTAGACCACGCCCATGCCGCCGCGCCCCAGGACTCTCTCTATGCGAAAGTTTGCCAGTTGGCGGCCAATCAACGGATCATCTGTGGTCATTACTACTGCTCCAGATGGTTTCAGGCGACTGCCGGCAGCCGCCGCGCCCAGGCGCGCCAGAGGATCATCAGCGCCACAATTCCCAGGGACACGGCGGTGGCTACAGGCAAAGCGACGCCGCCAACGGCGAAAGTGCGGCTGTCCAGGCGCACAAACTCCAACAAAATTCGGCCCACGGCATAAAAGACCAGATAGAGCGCCGTCAGGTCGCCCACCCGTAAACGCGGTCCCCAGCGGCGATACAAAAGATACAGGGTGGCAAAAGCCAGAAAGTTCCACAGCGATTCATACAAAAAGGCGGGATGGAAACGGGCGTTATCGGCGTATGCCGGCAGGCGGTAGGCTGGTTCTATGGTCACCGCCCAGGGCGCGTCTGTCGGGCGACCATACAATTCCTGGTTGAAAAAGTTGCCCCAACGCCCCACCCACTGCCCCAGCGCCACGCCAATGCCCGCCAGGTCAGTCCAGGGCAGGGCGCGTATATGCTGGCGGCGGGCATAAATAAAGAAACCTACCGCACCGCCTATCAGCCCGCCATAGATGCCCAGACCGCCATTGCGCAGGTTCAACAACTGCATGGGGTTACGGAAATAGTCGGCGGGGGAGTTGATGCCCAGAGCAGCCATACTGGGCGAGGGCGTCAGAATATGGTAGAGGCGCGCGCCCACGATAGCTAACACGGTACACCACAGGATACCATTCCAGACGTGTTCGGGGTTCCACTGCCGCCAGGATGGGTTAACCAGCCAGGCTGACTGCAATTCGGGGTGCTGCGACAATCGCTGGTTTATTTCCGCGCGTCCAGCTTCATTGAGACCCAGGTTGCGCGGATTGAACCCCCAGTGCAGCAGTAGTTGGCCCAGATTGTGGATACCCTGGCGGGCCAGGCGGCGGTGGATTTCTGCCGGCATAGCCAGACTCCCGTCCACCGCAGCCGGCGACGCCTGATCCAGCGCCGCCAGCGGTTGGTTGCGAATTGTCGCAGGTACCTGCGCGCGCAGCAGAGCTTCCGCTTTTTCCTGCGCCAGAGCGCTGACCACCCAGGAACCCAGGGCAATGCCGCCCATAATCAGAAAGCCATACCAGTAAACGTCGAGTTCCAGCAGGGGCAGCGTAAACAGTACGCGGTCAGGCGTGACACCTGTCAGCAGGTGGTAGATATACACGCCTGCGCTCACTATCCAGAGGAGGGCAATGACGCCCCAATAGGGGGCAGCAGCCCGCAGCCGATTTAACTTACTCATGCCCACCTCAACGGTACTGCCGCCACACGTGATAGATGCGCTGCACCGTGGTGAAATAACTCCCCACGGCTAAAATGAGGATGCCGTACGCGGGCAGGTTCAGGAGTAAAGCCAGGACGATGACGCCGTACCGTTCCACGCGGCTAAACAAGCCCACTTTGCAGGAAAGCCCCAGCGATTCCGCGCGCGCGCGAATGTAGCTAACCATGATGGAACCGGTCAGAGCCACGTAAGTTGCCAGTACCAGCAGATCATTATCTTGCCGGGCAAAGTACAGCAAAAAGCCGGCGAACAAGACAATTTCCGCCAGCCTGTCCAGCGTGGAATCGAGAAAAGCGCCAAAGCCGCCTTGTTTGCGGCCCAATTTGCGCGCCAGCGCGCCGTCGAGGGCGTCCAGGGGGGCGATAAAGAAGATGGCTATGCCAGCCCAACGCAGTTGACCGGTAGCAATCAACCAGGCAAAGAGGAAGTGGCTTAACATGCCGGCAATCGTCAAAGCGTCCGGCGACAGGTGGAAACGAGCCAGGAAGGTGACAATGGGGTCAATAAACCACCTGGTGTTTGTACGCAGCAGGTCGGTCAGGGTGGGCTTGTCTGGTTGTGTCGCTTTGGTTGAAGATGATGTATCCATAAGCCTCCAGAAGTTCAGGAATACGCGCCCCTCGCCGCACGGGCGCGTATGGGCGAGATGCTATCGAATCTGGCGCAGACTGTCAAGCAGGCTGCTCAGGTTTGATCCAGGCGAAATACCCACCAGGGCACGTGCATCTCGGCGGCAGACAAACCTCCATGCCGTCCGATAAATTTCTTCTCTCGTTCCAACTGCAAGGGCGAAATAAAGGCATGACCGCCGCGCATGACGGCGACGACGTCGCCCAACCGTTGGGCCACGTCGGTGGCGTATGGCGGCGGCCCCAATAGACCCTGCTGCAAAATCGTTGCAGCGGGCATGGCCCAAACCATCTGGCTCATCTGCTGCTGGAGGTAAGCCAGCAGTTCCGCCTGCTGCCCCTGACGGGCATACAGGTAAGCTGTGCGCGCCTCGCCAGCAAAGTGCATTAACAGCATTTGCTCCAGTTCCGGGTAGCGGCGCAAATGAATGCCCAATGAATAGGGCGTGGGCAACTGCCCATGATCAGCCACAATGCACAAGAGCGTGCCCGCGCGCGCGGCAGGGCTAAGGGTGTGCCACAGTTCCATCTCCAGTTGGGCAAAGATGGCGCGAATTTCGGCGTCCACAGCGTCGTGGAACGGGCTGTAATAATGGCTGAGGGTATCTACGTGGGGCCAATAGGCGTTGATGTACAGGCGTTGGCCTGCGGTGTGTTCCAACAGATCGCGCAGGCGTACCATGAGTTCGGCAAAGGTGTAGATGCCGTGATTGCCGGCAACGCCGCGCCCGTGCATACGGCTGAGAGCAGAGTCTACGATGTGGGCGCCTTTGAAGGCGTGGGTGGGAATGCCGGCAGCCGCCAACTGCTGCGCAAACCCCGGCGTCTGTAGGAACTGCTCCGGCTCCAACCCCGCCCGCACCAGCATATTGGGGGGCGACTGGAAGATGGGAGACAACCCCAACATCTGCCCCAGCGCCCCGTACTGTGGGAAGAGCATGGTCAGGCCCACCAGCCCATGCTGTGCTGGAGCGTAACCCGTCCATAGGGAACTGAGGGCGGCTACGGTGGTAGAAGGGAAGACGGACGTTAACTGCGCCGCAGCCACAGCCCGCTGTCGCCAGGGCGACAAATAGGCTTCGTTCCGTTCTACCAGATTGCTGCCCAATCCATCCAACACCAGCAGCACCACCCGCTGTACGCCGCCCGCTGCAGACTGCCACAACGGCAAACGTAGCGGCGGAAGACCGGTGAAGGGAACGTTGAGGAGAGCGGCGATCGTTGCCGGCACATTGGCAATGGACCCCCCTTCGTAATCAGGCCAGACAAACGTTTCGGGTAAAGTAAACATGGTCTGTTTCGCTTTTCGGGCATGGGCGGGCTATAATCTGGCACGTTTTCGCTACGATACCCATCACCCTTCTTTAACGGCGCAGCCAGGCTTAATTGGGTTCCCCAACCAGCGTTAACGCGCGCCAACGGTTAATAGAAGGAAAAGGATAACACATGTCGCCCCAATCGGCATCGCCGCTGCAACGTTTACGAGAAAGTCTGGCTGCCAAAGCAGAAGTAGATTTTGATCACCCGTATGTGATTCCGGGCCGGTGGTTGGATGCCGGCAACGCGCCCGCCGCCGTTGGCGTCCATCCTTATCAAACCTGGCTGAACACAGTTGATTGGATCATGGCGCAGCCGCCCACCGATTGCGTCGCCAATCCTGACGATCCCCACTCAGGCAGTTGGAGCCGGTACGCGGTAGTGTACAATCTTTTCGTTCGCAGCGCTACGGCTTTTGACCACGACCGGGATGGGAAATTGGGACGCCCCAACGCCAGCGGCTTGAACGAAGTGGGCACTTTCGTTAAGAGCCTGATGCTCTTACGTTATATTAAACAGCTTGGCTGCAACACCGTCCACTTGCTGCCTATCACCGCCGTGGGCCAGGATGGCAGCAAGGGGGATATGGGCTCCCCTTACGCTATTCGCAACCCGTATAAGCTGGACCAAAATCTCGCCGAACCCAGCCTGGGGCTGGACGTGGAAACGGAATTTGCCGCTTTTGTCGAAGCGGCGCACCATCTGGGGCTGCGCGTGGTGGTGGAATTTGTCTTCCGCACCAGCAGCAAAGACGGCGATTGGGTCAAGGAGCATCCCGAATGGTTCTACTGGATTAACGCCGACGTGCGTGACCGCGATCCAGGCGACCATGACCCCACCCGATACGGCATGCCCATCTTTAGCGAAACGGAGATCACGGCTATTGAAGCCGCCGTCAACCGGCGACAGTTTGACCACCTGCTGCCGCCGGACATCATGCACCGCCGCATGTTCCTGCCGCCGCCTACGCCAGAGCAGATTGAGATGGAAAACGGACGGTGGATTGCCCATTATGACAATGGGCGCAAAGGGCGTATCCCTGGCGCATTTGCCGACTGGCCCGTAGACGATCCGCAGCCGCCCTGGGGAGACGTGACCTTCCTGCGCCTGTACGATCATCCTCACTACAACTATATTGCCTATAACACCATTCGCATGTACAGCAGTGATCTGGCGCAGCCGGAGAACGCCGTCCAGCCGCTGTGGGAACGGATTATCAACATTATCCCTTATTACCAGACGACGTTTGGCATTGACGGGGCGATGATTGATATGGGACATGCGCTGCCGGCAGAACTGAAGCAAGCCATCATCGCCACAGCCCGCCGCCACAACCCTAACTTTGCCTTTTGGGATGAAAACTTCGAGGCCACCGAAAAAGGCGTGGCTGAAGGATACAACGCCGTCATCGGCTCCCTCCCGTTTGTGCTGCCCAAACCAACGCAACTGGAAGAGTTTCTAACCCATCTGGCGCGCCAGGGGAATCCGCTGCCCATCTTTGGCACCACGGAAAGCCACAACACGCCGCGAGCCATCAGCAAGAAAGGGGGAGAACAGTTTGTGCGGTACGGCATGGCGATTGCCGGCATTTTACCCGCCCTGCCCTTCCTGCACTGCGGCGCGGAATTCGGCGAACGCCGCCCGGTAAACACCGGGCTGGACTTCACGCCTGAAGAAATCGCCCAATACCCCAGCCACACTCTGCCCCTGTTCAGCGGCATGGCTTACGATTGGACCGGGGACGCCACGCAGCTAACCGCCTGGTGGCAGCAAACGTTGGCTTTGCGGCAGCAGTACGCGCCGCTGCTCACTGACATCCGCAAGGATAGTTTTATCTATCTATACAGCGATAACCCCGCCATCTGGGGCGTCATCCGGCACAACGAGGATTGGTCACTCAAGCTGGCGTTGTTAGCCAATCAAGACATGGAAAAGGCGCAGCGGGTGACAGTGGGCCTGCCCACCGGGCGGCAGCAGTTAATGGACCACTTCACCCACACCTTTTACGAGGTGCAAGGCAACCAGATCACGGTTACGTTAGACCCTGGGCAAACCATCTGGCTGGAACTGTAGGACAATTCGCCGAATTGTCCCGCACG
>CAYQYJ010000051.1:0-1414 GCA_964421605.1 uncultured Ardenticatenaceae bacterium
GGCGGCGTGATGCCCATCTTTGCCCAGGCGGATCAGGTCTCCTGGAGCGGCGAGCTATTCACGGGCGACGACGGGCAGCTTTATTACCGCCCGCAAACCAGCGCGGAGGGCCTCTACATTTTGGGGCACGACAGCGTCTACTGGATTGATTGGGCCGGCATTCTCCTCTTCCTGGGCACATTTGCCGGCGTTATGACGCACGGTGGGCTGCGTTTCTTCGCCGCCCGGCGGCAGGCGCAGCAAACCGCCCATCAGCCCGCGCTGCGGGACGTGTATATGTATTCGGTGTACGAACGGCTGTGGCACTGGCTGCAAACGGTCGTCATTTTCGGCTTGCTCTTTACGGGCCTGATCATCCACAAGCCGGATAAATTCGGCATCTTCAGCTTCAGCTATGTGGTGCAGGTGCACAACGTGCTGGCCGTCATCCTGCTGGTGAATGCCGCTTTGTCCGCCTTCTACCACCTGGTCAGCGGCGAAATTCGCCAGTTCCTACCCCGCCCGTATGGTTTCTTTGACCAGGCCATTGTGCAGGCGAAATATTACCTGGGCGGCATCTTCCGCAGCGAGCCGCACCCATTTGACAAGACCCGCGACCGCAAGCTCAACCCCTTGCAGCAAGTCACCTACTTTAGCATCCTCAACATCTTGCTGCCCTTGCAAGTTATCACCGGGGCGTTGATGTGGGGGGCGCAGCGTTGGCCCGACGTGGCTGGCGCATTGGGCGGCCTCCCCTTCCTGGCCCCCTTCCACACCCTCATCGCCTGGCTGTTTGCTTCCTTTATTGTCATGCACGTCTACCTGACGACGACGGGGCACACACCGCTGGCGAACGTCAAGTCTATGATTATGGGCTGGGATGAAGTAGCAACGCATCCCCAGACCCAGGAGGCAGCCACCCAACTATGACCACTTATACCCCAACCGAAACCGATGTCCAGCCAACGGCAGTGCGCGCCCGCATCCGCCGCGTGGCCCGCGACTATGTGAATCCGTATTTTGCCGGCATTCTCCTCGGTCTCGTCCTCTTTCTGGCTTTCTTCTTCACCGGCAACGGCCTGGGCGCATCCGGCGGCCTCAACCGCATCCTCGTTTTCTTTGAAGACCTGGTTGCCCCCGGCCACATTGACCGCGTCTCCTACCTGTTGGAAATGGCTGGCGGCGACCGCAACCCGCTCGACAGTTGGGTCGTCTACGTCACCATTGGCACCGTCCTGGGTGGCTTTGTTTCTGGCTGGCGCAATGGTCGCGTCAAACTGGAAACCAACCGCGGCCCGCGCGTGCCCGTGCGCGTGCGCTGGCTGATGGCTTTCGCCGGCGGCACGCTTATGGGCTACGGCGCCCGTCTGGCCCGCGGCTGCACCTCTGGTCAGGCGCTATCCGGTGGCGCGGTCCTCTCCGTGGGCAGTTGGGC
>CAYQYJ010000051.1:1514-13271 GCA_964421605.1 uncultured Ardenticatenaceae bacterium
TGCTGGTAGTATTCATGGCCCTGTTCATGTTCTGGGGCGCGGAAAAACTGGAACATATTTTTGGCGGCGTGGACCAGCGCCGTTCCCCGAAGTGGCGCTACGGCGCAGCCGGGGGGTTGGTCTTGGTCGCCGTTGGCGTGCTTCTGGTGGGTCAGCCGACGACTGCCGACCGTTGGACCAAAATTGCTCCGGAAAAAGAAGCGCTGCTGGCCGACCGCGCCGTGCAAATCCACCCCGGCGAACTGCTGGCTCTGCTGCACGACCGCCAGTTAAAGGTGATCCTGCTAGATGTGCGCTCCGAAGCGGATTACAACCAGTTTCATTTGCAGGATGCTGTACACCAGCCGGTGTCAGAGATCATGGACCAGGTGCCGGCATTTCACTTCGAGCCAGCCAACGCTGTATTTGTAGTCATGAGCAACGATGAAGCCGCCGCCGCCGAGGCGTGGAAAATTTTGGCGGCGGAAAGCGTACCTAACATTTACATTTTGGAAGGCGGGATCAACAACTGGTTAGCCACCTTCGCGGACGCGGATTTTCAGGCGGCGTATGCCACCTCCGGCAGTGGGGATGATCAATTACGCTACAACTTTACCGCCGCCCTGGGCGACCGCTACCCGGCCGCCGCTCCCAACCCCGCCAAATTCACGCTGGAGTATGTACCCAAAGTGCAGCTCGAGCTAAAACGCGCCCCCACCAGCGGCGGCTGCGGTTAGAGGTTGGCCCAATCTTGCCCCCTTAGAAAACAGCCCCACCACCAGCGGGGCTGTTTTCTTTTTGGGGCAGAGACGTTGCATTGATTGTAGAAACGTTGCAATACAACGTCTCTACGTTTACGGCATATTCAAGAACAGTGCGTCAGCCGGCAGAGCCAGCCCGGAGCCGCCCGGATGGGTGTACAGGTTAATCATGCGGAAGGAGCGGTATGATGGCATCTTGGACTGCAACGTATACAGCAAATTGCCGTTGGCGTCATACTCATCCGCCGCGCTCGCAATAGTTGGCCCCTGCGTCAAAAAGACGCCCGAACCAAAATGATAGTCGCCGTTGAACAGCCGTTGCGCGCTGCCCAGGGCAAAAGAGTATTGCGGCAATTCCACGCTCAGCGTGAGAGTCGCCGTCATACCCTGTTCATCAATTTGCAGCGCCTGTCCGCGGCTGCGGCAGGTCAGCGGCGTGTCGCCGCAGCGCGTATTCCCATTGTCATACAGCACAACCTCATCGGCCCCCACAATGCGCGCGTCATGCTGGTGCGTAAACCAGGCATCCGGGTCAGGGTTATCCAGGGTGAAATCTCCTTCTGGCCCTAACGTCCAGATAACGTGCCCATCTCCCAGCCCATCTTGATAATCAATCTTCACGATCCAATCCTGGTGGCGCAGCGACACCAGCAGGTTGCCGTCGTCGCTGTAATCAATGGCGTTGGCGTGCGTCCAGTCATTAGCCTGCGCATCCAGGAACACCGGTGGGCAGCCCAGACTCTGGTGTTGGCACACCTCGCCCAGCACCGCCAGACGGTAAGTATCCAGGTGGTCAAACGCATTCCAAACCCACTTCACCTGCCAGTTGGAATCCAATACCACCACGTAATCTCCTAGCACGTCCACCGCACCCGGTCCCTGCACGTCCACCAGAATGCGTTCCACGCTGCCCAACACGGCCACATCCCCATTAGGCAGCGGCAGCGATTCATGATGGAAGGAAGTAAACGGTTCGGAATAGCCCATCGCCGCCAACTGGGCGTTGATAGCGTCCACATTTGTCTCCCGCACCACGTTCCCCGCCAGGTCTACTTCTCGCAGTATGCGCGCCTGATAGTCGCCTACATCCACCTTCATCATGAACGTACCGCCGGCTCCTGGGTAAAACAGCATGGCATTAGCCTCATTGGGGTCTTCCAATGCATAATACCAGAGCGTGCGCCCGGCAAGGTCTGTGGCATATGGGAATGGCGGGATACGGTTAATGATCCCGGAACCATACACGCCCGAATGCAGCACCACATTCTCGGCGTAGCTCACTGCCGGATCGGGCGGCACAGTAACAGTTAGCGTCGGCATTTCTATCCCCAAAGCCCCCGTCACAAAATAGCGCAACGGCCCATTGGCCAGGTGGTTCCCCTGGGCGTCAAACTCCTCTTGAATGATCCAGTACAGCGACTGCGGCCGCATTCCCCCCACATAGAAGTTGAGGCTGTGGCCTGTCTGGCATGGCTTCATATCCGTAGAAGCCACGCGCGTACCACCTTGCAGCAGAAAAACGACGCGGAGTTGGTTCCCTGCCGTGCAGGCTGGGGCGCTGTAAAGGGCCACCAATGGATGGGCGGTAGGGGATACCACCGGCGCTGTCGTGGCCCGCGGCTGCAGTATAAAGGTTTTTGTTAGTTGGTTGATTTCTCCTGTAGCTTTCTCCCGAATAGAAGCCACAACTACGTAGAAACCTTCCTCCAGCGGCACCCACTCAAAGCTTTGCTTCGTTCCGTAGTCGTACATGATCTGCATATCTTCGTTGCCGCGTATGTAGCTGAGCCGGTATTCATAGAGCAACGGTTCAACGGGGATGATGTCCCAGATGACTTCGGTTCCCACCGGCTGTCCAGAAGGCAAATTGGGAACTAATTGGAAACCTTCTGGGGTTTGCTGGTCCAGCGTTGGCGCGGCAACTGAAACACGGGCCACCCCAAACAGGGTCACCATCAAACAGATGATTACTATTTTTTTCATTGGATACTCTCCTGGAAATGTAGGGCAAATGGTTGGTTTGTCCATATACCCCCCCAGACAATAGTCTCACGCGGAGCCGCGGAGAAAATCCGTAAGACGGGTTGGTTACCCGCCTGCCTGTTCTGTACTACACGAAACACACCCATTGGGAAATGGGTGATGACATCAATAGCATACCTGATGCTGCCCATCTAACAGAAGGATAATAGGCATATATCCGGGGTGAGGTCTGTCACTATTGGCGCAGCTGCCCCCCCAGAATGCCGGCATAAGGCTCGCCGTTTAGCGACATATCCATTAGCGAATGGCCTGCGCCAGCCAGGCCGGAGCATCAGGGACGTTAGTGACCTGCCATTGGGCCAGATGCAGGGCGGATAACATGGTCCGCAGCCGCGCCTGGCCGAATGATTGCGTCACCACCCGGTTGAGAAAAAAGCGGCGGGCCGCCGGTTTGAGTACGCCAGGCAGACGCCATTGACCCACAAAAGCATGGGCCTGGTCTGGGGTGCAGTCGCCATCTACTTCGACCACCAGCAAACGCCCACCAGGGCGCAGCACCCGCACGCATTCAGCCAATCCCTGCGCCGGCTGCGGCCAATGTTTGATCGAGCCAATGCTGTAAACCAGATCGAATTGAGCGGCGGCAAACGGGAGGGACAGCGCCGAAGCGTGGGTAAAGTGCAGCGTTTTGCCGGCATGGAGCGCCCGCTGCCGCGCCCGCTGCACCTGCCCCGCCGCCAGGTCTATGCCCGTCAACCGTAAGTCTGGACGGCTGGTTGCCATTTGCAAAGGAATTTGACCGCCGCCGCATCCCACATCCAACACCTGCGCGCCGATAGGGGCGTCTTGGATTAACAGATGTTGCAGCGCCTGCGCCAGGTCGGCCACTGCCGGCGCAATCAGCCGGTCATACAGCGACATGCGCGCCGGGCGATAATCGGCGGAGACGCCTGCCTCATTAATAGACACCATCGCTGCCTCCCCCATCAATACCCCAGCCGCGCCGCCGTTGCCTGCGTCGTCTCGGCAATGTCCTGCTGTTCTTGCGTGCTGAAATTGGGCTGGTAGTAGGCTGGCAGTTCCAACTTCTGGATATATCTGGCGCGGGCAGCGGCAAAAGGGGCAGCGGGCAAGTCGCAGTGCGCCAGGATGCGGTCTATCGTTTCCCCGGAACGCTGGCAAAGGTCCTCGTACCGCACCACCATACACGCCTGGCGCAGTTCCGCATCCGCTTCTACCTGATCCAACAGGTGGTCATACGTATGGCTCCAGTACATCCCCCAGCCGCGCGCCGCCCGCCCTTCTCGCCACAAGCGATTGACCTCCGCCACCAGTGCCGCATCGCCCATATTCACGCAGCGGCGATCCTGACCAAACTCATAATGCCCCATGAGCCGCGTCATGAAATGCACCTGGTCGCTTTTTTGCTCCTCTCCCAATACCCGATCTTGCTTCATCAACGAAGCAATGTGGTTCAGCGGATGGCGCACAGTCAGCAGAAAGCGCGCCTGCGGGAAAAGGCGCTGAATGTATTTGAGGCGGGTGGCATTATAGTTGTTCTTAGCCAGATACCGTTTGGCCCCACGCGACACAGTCAGCTTCTTCACGTACTGCCCATAAAACTTCTCGAAGCGAGGATAGGATACGGTGCCATCTAATGTGTTGTTGACGGCTTCGTTGTGCAAGTGGGTGAAAAAGCGCATCCAGACGACTTCCTCCACCGCTTCCGGGCTGTCGTTGGTCACCATCAGGCGATCCTTGTGAATGCGCTCGGTGGGTTCTTCTGCCGGCAGCGGCAGCCGTTGCGCCAGCCAATGCCAGAAGTACGGCAGCCAGGGCATGGGCAGGTCCCGATAGAAGTTAGTGCCCAGGTGGGGATGTTCGCTCAACATCTCCAGGGTAATGGTGCTGCCCGAACGGGGCATAGCCCCCACATACACCGGGCGTTCAAGGTCAGGGTCAGTCAGTTTCCGCCGCAGCAGCGCCGTTTCCACCTGGCTCAGGCCAATCCACAGGGGGGCGGCGGTATGCAGCGCTTTGGTCAGGTAGTAGGCATAAGCCGGAATCCGGTATTTATTAGCCATAAGGATCGCGCCTGTTTGTTATACTTTTTCCAGGATCAGACCCGTTGCCGTCAGCCCCGGCCCAAAACCCATGCTCATGATTTTCGTGCCGGCAGGGATCGCGTCATCTTCAGCAATTTCTTTCCAGATGTGGGGGACAGAGGCGGAGGCCATGTTGCCATATTGGTGTAATACCCGCCGGCTGATAGCCATTTTCTCCTCGCAAATCCCCAGGCGGTCGCGAATGTGGTCTAGAATCTTGGAGCCGCCCGGATGTATAGCAAATACCATGTTATGCTTTTCTGCCTCAAAGTCAATTCCCACTTGCCGGCACAAATCCACCGTGAACGGATAAATCGCCTGCCGGATCAACAGCGGCACGTACTTAGACAGGTACATGTCAAACTGGTAAGGGCCAGGCACCAACGTCATGTCATCTTGCGAATGGGGCAGCAGATGCTCCTTAATCGCCAACACCTTCAAGCCCCGCTTACCCCGCCGTTCAATTTCCAGCAGCGGCATGGCTGAATACTTCACCAGACCATCGCTAAACAACGACATCGTCACCAGGTTATTCGGCGTCTGGTTCAGCAGGCTGAAGTGCAGCGACGACAATTCGGAATGCACAATGTCTATCCGCGTCTTGGGCACAGGCACAGTAAAGTACGAAGCGCTCATAAACCCCACCGCCATGCGCACCGCCGGGAAAGCCCCATAACACCCCATCTGATAGGAATGGGTCACTGTGGTTTGCGTCCACCCTTTATCCGAGAAGAAACGTTCCACCGGACTGGGCGACAGATAACCTGTACAGGTCACGTGGATCACGTCGTCGGGCGGCTCCGTTTCCGCAGCATAAACCCGCTCCAAAAATTCATACACCAGTTCTTGATACGTTTGCAGCCGCGCATCCAACGCATGGCCGCGCGGGTCTTCCAGCATATTGTCCAGCAGCGGCGGCAGATCCGGTTCATAGGTAGCCGGATCCGCCTCCGCCAGGGCGCAAGGCATGGCTACCAGTTGCCGCTGGCCGATAATGTCCGGCGAAACGCCAAAGCGGTACATGCGATCTTGCGTTTGCGCAAAAATGTGGTCAGCCTGGGTCTGCGACGTAATTTGTTCATTCACGCAGCGAGCCGTCGCCAGCAGCCAGGCGGTATACTCCAGCATATTCTCCTGGGGAATTGCCGGACGCAGCAGCAGCGGTTGAAAATCCGTCAAAACGATGGCCAGATTATTATTCATCATGTTTTTCCCCCTTGAGCGGGCGACGCGGCGCAAATCGGGGCAGCGCAATGGCGGGTTTGGTTGCCCCTGGCGTCTGTTTTCCGTTTTGCCTGACTTCTTTCACCACACTCAGATCAGGGCCGTTTTTATCAGCCGGATAAACCAGCTTGACCAGATAGGCAGCCAGTTCTGCGATATTGGGGTAATCGTAAATGATGGTCTCCGGAATGGACTGCCCGATCATCTTTTCCAGTTTCACCGACAGTTCAATAACTGTGATGGAATCCAGGCCAAAGCTGGCTAACGGCGTGGTCTTGTCAATAGCGTGCGGCGTTTGTTCCAGCCGCTGCGCTAGCCACTGCTGTATCTCATCCTCTAACTGTCGCTGCAACCCGACCGCGTCTGCGACCTGGGCCACAGCCGCAGCCGCCGGTCCGCTGCGCCAGGCATCCAGCGCCTCCAGCTTGTTTTCCAGATACTTTTGGCGGGTCAGCCCACGCTTCAGTTTGCCGCTCGACGTTTTGGGCAGGGTGGTCGGCTGCAAGAAGACAATCTCGTGCAGGGCCAGTTCAAACTTCTGCGATACGGCTCGCACAATGGGCCGCGCCAACAACTCGGCGTTCAAACCGGGCACATAAGCCCGATCAACCTCTGCCACAACCACTAATTTTTCTTCATCAGCCACATCCACCGAAAAAGCCGCCACCGAGGACGGGAAAATCGCCGGCTGTACCTGTTCCACCACCTGCTCAATGTCCTGCGGGTAGTAGTTGCGCCCGCGAATGATGATCAGGTCTTTACGCCTGCCGGCAACATAAAGCTGCCCATCATACACAAAACCCAGGTCGCCGCTGCGCAAGAACGGGCCGCGGCGCGGGTTAGCCGTATACGCCGCAAAAGTTTCGCGGGTGGCTTCTGGATTATTCCAATACCCTTTAGCCACGTGTGAGCCGGCTATCCAGATTTCGCCCACGGTGTCCTCAGGACATACTTCATGCGTCTCTGGATTGACAATTAGCACCTCCTGATCCAGCCAATCGGTGCGCCCGCAGGCTACCAGCGGCTTGCTCCCCGGCGCTGCTTCATCCAGAACGCGCACCTGGTTTTGTTGCAAGCGCAACCCGTCCACATACAAACAGGTCAGGGCGTCTCTTTGTCCTGAAACCAGCAGCGTTGTTTCAGCCATGCCATAGCATGGGAATAAAGCCGCGCGGCGCAGCCCATACGGGGCAAACGTCTGCAAAAAACGCTGCAAGGTGTGCTGGCGCACCGGCTCCGCCCCATTAAAGGCCACTTCCCAATGGCTCAGGTCGAGGCCCTGCCGTTCCGCTTCGCTGGTATGGGTCAGGCAAAGCTCATAAGCAAAGTTAGGCCCGCCCGTCGTCGTGATTTTGTAGCGGCTGATAGCTTGCAGCCAGCGGATAGGCTTGCGAATGAAATCTACTGGAGACATAAAGATGCTGGGGACGCCCAGGTAGAGGGGTTGGAACAGAATAGCCGTCAGACCCATATCGTGGAACAGCGGCAGCCAGCCGCCAACTATCATCTGATCATGATTCTCAAAAGCGCGCTGAATCATGATCTGGTTTGCCATGATATTCCCATGGGTGACTATAACGCCTTTAGGCTGGGCCGTAGAGCCAGAGGTGTATTGCAGAAAAGCCACCGATTCAGGGGCGATGGTTTCGGGACGGAACTTTCCAGCCATCTGCTGGGGAATGGTGTCGGTTATGACCGTGGTGAGTTGGTGAACGACGCTGGTCTCCGTGAAACGCTGCGTCAGGCGGTTGTGCACTTCATTCGTGGTCAGGATGGCCCGCGCATTGGCGCTCTGCGTCATGGATTGGATGCGCGCCAGGAAGCGGTTATCATTGGGGGGATAGGCAGGCACGGCGATAACGCCCGCATAAAGGCAGCCCATTAGCGCCGTCACAAATGGCAAGCCGGAAGGATAAAACATAAGGACGCGTTCTCCCGCCAGATGCATCTGTTGTAACTGAGCGGCTATTGCCCGCGCCTCCTGATCGAGTTCCTGGTAAGTGATTGTTTCGATTTCTCCTTCACCGTCAACCAAAAACTGGAAAGCCAGATGGTTTGGCTGGTATTGCGCCCGCCATTGCAGCACATCCACCAACGTTAGCCAGTCTGGGTGTTCCTGGATGCCTGAGGGGTTGTTTTCTCTTGTAAGGTACAGGTTCATCATCGTTTACACGCCCGAAAGAGAACGAGGGCATTCCTCCTAACTATGTGGCTGGTTGTCATGTTTACAAATGGGGTTAAGTCACAAAACTTGAGGGAAATGCACAGGCATACAGCGTGTGCCAACTGTCTCACCACCCCATAAAAATTCATCATTTCCTGCAGGCTGCGTCGGGAAATAAGCGTTAACTTGCTTCCCACCACCGCAAATAGCCTGACCTTGTGATCTTTACATCCTAAACAAACAGCGATTTACAGGAAAAAAATCGCCTGATGGGTTATTATAGAGTTTGTGTTTACGCGCGTCTTTAAGATGTGTTGTTGCCAGGCTTATGGTTCGCTTAAGAAGTGGCGCCGGGGCCAGGAAAGCACAGGAGTTTGGGTGGACGGATCGGATTACATAGATGTTTCGCATTTTATTTGTTGAAGATAATGCTTTGCTCAAGCAAAGCCTGGCTCTCACCCTGAAAGATGCCGGGTATCAAGTCAGCACAACTACCACGGCGGAAGAGGCGCTGATTTTGTGCCGGCAAGATCCGCCCGACCTGGTGCTGCTAGATATCGGCTTGCCCGGCATAGATGGCCTGGATGCCCTCTCCCTTTTGCGCCGCGAAACAGAGATCCCCGTCATTCTGCTCACAGGACGGCGGCGGCAGATAGACGAAGCGCTTGGTCTACAGTTAGGCGCAGATGATTACATTACCAAACCGTTCGACGAAAGCGTTTTGTTGGCGCGCATCAAAGCCGTGCTGCGCCGCACCCAACATACCATCCCCCCTTCCCTGTTTGCGCCCCATACCGCCATCCAAGTAGACGACCTGGTCATTGACCCGGCGGCCCATACAGTTACCCTGGCTGGCGAACCTGTCCATCTCTCGCCTCGTGAATTTGCGCTGCTGCATACCCTGGCGCTGCATGCCGGCCGGGTCATATCCCTTGACGATATCCTGGAGCAGGCGTGGGGTCCCGAATATATCGGTCAGGAGCAAGTCGTCTACGTGCATATTCGCTGGCTGCGCCAAAAACTGGAAAAAGACCCTGACCAACCCCAGCGCATCGTCACCGTGCGCGGCGTTGGTTATAAACTACAAACAATCGAAATATGACCCAAACTCTGGCTGGCAGACTTGTTTTAAGTCACATATTGCCCCTGGTAATCGTTATCATCATCATTGACCTGGCCCTTAACTATGTTTTGCAAACACGATTCTTGTTGACGAATGTGGCTGGCGAATTAACCGGTCAGGCGGTGCTGGTGGCTGAATTAGCCACCGATACGCCCGTTATTTGGGAGGACCAGGAGCGCGCTCAGGCGTTTATCCAAAGGGCACGGCTTTCACTCTCCGCTCAGGTCACCTTAATAGACGTGGACGGCGCTCTACTGGCTTCGTCCAGAGAAGCGGATGCGCCCAGGTTGGGCCAGCGGGTAGAAAATATGCCCCAACTGGACAAAGTCCTGGCTGGCGAGGTCGTGGTAGACTCCCGCTTTAGCCGGGGGCTGGAAAACGACATCGTGGATGTGTTTGTGCCCGCCTGGGGCAGCAATAATCAGGTAATCGGCGTGATCCGCCTGACGCAGCAGTTGTCCAACGTCTACGACCAGGTGTTGACCTTGCGCCATTTGATTGCCATTGTTTTGGCTTTAGGCTTGAGCGGCGGCATTGGTCTGGCTATTGCGCTCAGTAAAAATCTGGGCCGTACGCTGCGCCAGGTAACTGAAGCCGTGCATCGCCTGGCAAACCAGCAGCAGCCTGAACCCTTGCCAGAGCGGGGACCAAAGGAAATCCTGCAACTATTGTCAGCCGTCAACCGGCTGGTGCAGCGGTTGGCTGAATTAGAAGAAAACAGGCGGCGGTTGCTCCACTACCTGAATCACGAACTCGCCAACTCCTTGACCGCCTTACGCGCCGCGACCAGCGCCTTGCTCTCTGGCGCAGGGCAAGACCCCCAACTGCGGCAAGAGATTCTATTGGGGATGCAAGGTGAAGAAAGCCGCTTGAACCACCTGCTGGCGGACCTGGGCAGCCTGTATGACCAGGCTAATGGCTTTGGCAAATTGGAATATAAGACCGTCTGCTTAAGTCGTTTCCTGTTAGACGTGGCCTGTAGTTGGCGCGAGCTGGCGCAGCGCAAAAACCTGGCCTGGATGGAAGATGTGCCTGACTCGCTGCCTCCAGTGGCGATTGATGAAAATCGGTTCGGTCAGGTACTAGGCAATCTACTCAGCAATGCCATCAAATACACGCCCCCTGGCGGTTCGGTGCGTCTGGCTGCTGGCGCCAACCGGCAGGAGGTGTGGATACGCATTAGCGACACAGGCCCAGGCATTCCTTTACAGGAGCAGGCCCTGATCTTTACACCTTTTTACCGCGCCCCCTTCCATGCTGCGGCTACGAACGGCATGGGGTTGGGACTGAGTGTTGCCCAAAGATTGGTTTCGGCCCATGGGGGGCGGCTGGAAGTCCGCAGCCACCCCGGTCAAGGCAGCCATTTCACTATCTGGCTCCCCCAGGCAGTTGGGGCAAATAGACTGGTTTCGCTTGAAACGGGAGTCAAAACCGGTGTATGATATGATCAGCGGGTTGGCCCGGTGGGGCGTAGGCTATATGCCCCAAACATGCCAGTTACCCCGCCCACTCTCGCGCCATTCAATGGCGCGCCATAGGATGGCGCAGAATCGGAGGTTTTCATGTTAGTCAAAGAACGTATGTCACATCCCGTTATTTCCATTAAGCCAGATGTCCCGATCCTGGAAGCGCTCAAGCTGATGCAGCGCGAACGCATCCGGCGTATGCCCGTTATCCAGGATGGCAAAATGTTGGGGATCATCTCCGACAAGGACCTCATCCATGCGGCTCCCTCTGATGCTACATCGTTAAGCGTGTGGGAAATCAACTATCTGGTAAGCAGAATTCACGTCAAAGACGTAATGACCACAAACGTTTTGTCCGTCACCGAGGATACGCCTATTGAGGAAGCCGCCCGCATTATGGCGGATAACAAAATAGGCGGTTTGCCCGTGATGTCCGACGACGCGCGCCCTGGCGGGGGCGGCGTGGTGGGCTTGATCACCGAAACCGATCTCTTCAAGATATTGTTGGAGCTGATGGGGGCGCGGGAGAAAGGCGTGCGCGTCACCGTGGTCGTACCCGACAGACCTGGCGAGTTAAGCGAGCTGACCCAGGCTATTGCCCGCGCCGGCGGCAGCTTTGTCGCCCTGGGGCAGTTTTGCGGCGAAGACACCACCAACCGCATCGTCACCTTCAAGGTCACGGGTATCAGCGAAGCCCAGGCCCGCGACGCTGTCACGCCCGTGGTAGACCGCGTCGTAGACGTGCGCACCTGCTGTTAACCGTAGGGGCGTAGCAATACGCCCCTATACTCCGCCGCGGGGGTCACCGGGTGATCTGGCGCAGCCAGGCCAGCAGCGGTTCTCCCTTTTCGTCCAGGTACGCCGCTGCGCCGTCAGCGTAGATGGCGAGATAGTGGTGCAGGGTTTTTGCCGGCATTCGATACGCCAGATTCATCAACAAACCCTGAATCCA
>CAYQYJ010000051.1:13371-14899 GCA_964421605.1 uncultured Ardenticatenaceae bacterium
GCAGGGTTTTTGCCGGCATTCGATACGCCAGATTCATCAACAAACCCTGAATCCACTCAATGCTAGGCGTCAGCAGCGCCATATCGCCCAGCTTCAGCGCCGCCATGATATGTTCGCTCAGGTCTTTGTTAACGCTTAACAACAAAGCCCGTGGTAGTTCTGGCATCTGGACACGCTCGTGTACATACGCTTCAATCAAAGCGCGGCGCTCCTCAAAATGTCGCCGCGCCGTTTCATGCGTTGCGGGGATGGGCAGAAATGCCGGCAGCGGCGGCAGCGCATGTAACCACCCTTCCACTTTGGCTGGCGCTTCGGGCAAACTTGTGCCCAGAAAATAGCCCGGAATACGCTCCCGCGCTGCCGGCAATTGCACGAACACCCCCCCACCATACGCCAGTGGCACGCCCAACCCTTGCAGCAGGCGCGCCATATCCAACATGGTTCCCGCTGCCGGCAGCGTTTGCGCCGCTGCCAACACCATTTGCGGCTTGATCGCCTGCACCGACGCTTCCAGACGCGCCAGCGGCACGTTAGCCCCCAGATACACCACGTCCCATCCGCGGCGGCGCAGCAGCAGCGCCAGCAGCAGCGGTCCAAAAGTATGTTGCTCTTCCGGTGGGCAGACTACCAACAGCCGCCCTTGCCGCACCGCAGAAGCCATAGACGACAACAAAGACTCAAGCTGTCGCACCGCCAGCGCCGACGCAAAATGCTCTTGCTGCACGCTCACCCGCCCCTCATACCAGCCCGCCCCTATCTGCTGCAAGCCCTTTTGCAGCAGTTCAAAACAAACCGTCTCTATCGGAAAAATAGCAAACGCCTGCGCCACAATTTGCTGCGCCGTCTGCTCCTCAAAACGCAGACAGGCGGCAATCCATGCCTCGCGCAGCGCATCAATCCGCCCCCCCGACACCAGCACCGGTTTCGGGGCTGGCGGAGGGGGAGCCTCGTGACCATAGCTGAGTAAAGGGTCCTGCCCCTCGCTCTCTAGCTGCCGCCACAACTCCACGGCGTGGCTGATATTCAACCCCTCGTCCTGACGGGCGATCAACCATTTCAACATATCAATTTCATGCTGCGAATACAGGCGATGCCCCCCCGCCGTCCGCTCCGGCGCCGGCACGCCATAGCGGCGCTCCCAGGCGCGCAGCGTGTCGGGCTTGAGTCCCGTCTCCTGTACCACGACCTTCATGTTAAACGTTGGCGTCGTCGAAGCGTCAAGCATAATACCGCCCTCTATTGTCTTAAACAGCCACCACCGCTTCTAAATCAGGGAAAAACTGGCGTACGGTTCCCTCCACCCAACCGTGCAGTGTCGTGGGCGCCAGATGGCAACCTTCGCAGGCCCCTGACATGCGCACTTGCAGCGTCCGCCCATCAAACGCCACCATCGTCACGGCTCCGCCATGATAATGCTCAATGTAACTGCTAATCGCCTCAATCAGCCCCCGCATCCGTTCCGTCGCATCCACTTCTAACGGCTTCTGCTGCATATCCAAAAACACCGCCGTCATCACACACCTCCTTC